>JAUXBS010000130.1 GCA_030619245.1 Clostridia bacterium
AGACAGTAAATCGCCTTCCGCCAACTCATACACACCGGGAATTCCATGAACTACCTGTTCATTAATTGAAGTGCAGATGGTTTTGGGATAACCCCGGAAATTCAAGAACGCAGGTTTTGCTTTTGCCTTTTTTATCAAAGAGAATGCATGCTTATCCAATTTGCCTGTTCGCACGCCTGGGTTTACTTCCTTAATTAAACCCCTGAAGACTCGGGCCAGTATCAATCCACTCTGCCTCATCTTCTTAATTTCTTCAGCACTTTTAATGTTTATCATTAATTACACTACATAACTGCTCAAACACCTTGTCTATATTGCCGTTACCGCTAACTTTTCTTAAAATCCCGGATTCCAGGTAATAATCAATTAAAGGCGCCGTTTCTTCATTGTATACCTTCAACCTGTGTTTTATAATGTCTTCCTTATCATCATCCCTCTGGAATAAACTGCCGCCACACTTATCACAAATGTTTTCTTTCCCGGGTGGCTGGAAAACCACATGATATCCTGTTTTACAGGCCGAGCATAACCTTCTGCCGCTTAAACGCTTGACCACCTCATTTTCACTTAATTCAATATAAAGAACAAAATCTATCCCGTTTCCGTTAAGAATGCCGCTTAAAGCCCGACCCTGAGCCAAGGTCCTCGGAAAACCATCAAGCATGAAACCCTGCCTGCAATCATCTGCCTTTAACCGCTTGCTAACTATATCAATAACAAGCTCATCAGGCACAAGCTTCCCTTTTTCCATTATGTTTTTAAGCTTCTCTGCAAGCGCGGATTTTTCTTCAACCGTCTTACGGAACATATCACCGGTTGAAATATGCAGTACTTTATATTTTGCCTGCAGTTTCTTCGCCTGTGTCCCCTTGCCGGAACCAGGCGCGCCCAATAAAATTAGATTCATAGATTATTTTTTTAAGACAGTTTACTTGATATTGAAATACCTGCCCTTTATCCTGCCTTTATTCATAAAACCATCATAATGACGCATCACAAGATGCGACTCTATCTGGCCTATTGTATCCAGTCCAACCCCGACAACAATCAATATTGCTGTTCCCCCGAATATATATGCAAGATTTGGAGGGGCATTTAACCAATCAATCGGAAAACGCGGGACAATGGTAATTAAAACAACAAATATGGCTCCTACCAGGGTTATCCGCGTAAGAACATCATTAATGTATTTTGAAGTCGGCGCCCCGGCGCGTATACCCGGGATGAATCCCCCCCATTTCTTCATGTTTTCAGCAAGGTCATTGGGATTAAATGTAATCGCAGTATAAAAATAACAAAAGAATATGATCAACCCCGAAGAAATGAGCATGTATAACCATTTACCCGGAACCAGTTTGGCGCTTATATCCTGCATAATATTAACATCCGGGAAAAACTGCGCAATCTGCGCGGGAACCAGCATGACAGCGCTTGCAAAAATCACCGCAATCACACCTGACTGATCCACCTTAAGCGGCAGGAAGGTACTCTGGCCACCATACATCTTGCGCCCTACAACCCTTTTTGCATACTGGACCGGTATCTTCCTCTGCCCCTGTTCAACCAGTATGACAAATGCCGTGATTGCAAAAATAAGCCCGCCTAAAAGTATAACCTGAAGTAACTGCATCTCTTCCCGTGACAATAAATCAAAAATATTTTTTACGGTAGCCGGCAAGCGAGTGATGATTCCCATAAAAATTATCAGGGAAATACCGTTGCCGATACCTTTCTCGGAAATCTGCTCACCGAGCCACATAATCAGTATGGTTCCTGTAACCATTGTTATTACCGTCATCATCATGAAACCCATCCCGGGGTCTCTGACAACGGACATGCCTGCCGGAGTTTTAAAATGATGCTGCAGAGTGAAGGCAAGGCCCGAGGCCTGAACTGCCGCTATACCAAGCGTTGCATACCGGGTTATCTGGGTAATTTTCTTCCTGCCGGTTTCACCTTCTTTTGATAACCGCTCAAGAAAAGGAACAACCGTCTGCAGGAGTGACATGATAATTGAAGCATTAATATAAGGCATCACTCCAAGAGCAAAAATTGACATCCTCTGCATTCCTCCGCCGGAAAACATATCAAGGAATCCAAACAGGCTGTTCTGCTGCGCCTCAAAAAACGACTTCAATGCTGACGCGTCTATTCCCGGGGTGGGGATTGACGCTCCAAGCCTGCATACTGCGAGGATTCCAAGAGTAAACAATATCTTGTTCTTTAGCTCCGGAATTTTAAATATATCAGTTAACCTGTTTGCCATACTAAAATCTCCCGTGTGAGTTGCTTAGTGCAACCTCATGCTAATTCAGCAGTTCCTTTTGCCTCTGTTATCTTTTTCCTGGCACTTTCTGAAAAAGAACCTGCTTTAACATTCAGTCTTTTACTTATGGTTCCGTTCCCCAGTATTTTTACCGGTAGTTTACCGTTAATTATCCCCTTTTTCATCAGCGCCAGTTTTGTAACAATATCATTATCATTAAACTTCTTTTCCAGTGTTTCAATATTGACAATTATGTATTCTTTTTTAGCCTTACTATTGAATCCCCTTTTGGGAACCCTGCGGATCAGCGGCATTTGGCCACCCTCAAAACCCAGCCTGGTGCCTCCTCCCGCTCTTGAGTTCTGTCCGTTATTTCCTCTTGTGCTTGTGCCGCCATGGCCTGAAGCAGGCCCTCTGCCAACAATTTTTTTCTTATGCCGCGCACCTTTCGCCGGTTTTAATTCATACAATCTCATAACTCTTCCACTTTCTTTCCCCTGAGTTCCGCAACTTCCTTTTTCGTCCGCAAATTTTTCAGCCCTTCAATAGTGGCAAAAACAACATTATAAGGATTACGTGATTTCTGCGACTTGGTTAAAATATCCCTGACACCGACAGCTTCAATCACTGCCCTTACGGGTCCTCCTGCAATTACCCCGGTCCCCGGAGCCGCAGGCTTCATTACCACCCTGCTTGAACAGAAAACACCAACAATATCATGCGGGATTGTCCCGCCAAGAACAGGAACCTTTACCAGATTCTTCTTTGCCTTTGCAGCAGCCTTTTGAATGGAAGACTGGACTTCGTTGGCTTTACCCACAGCGGCCCCAACCTTGCCGTTCTTGTCTCCAACAACCACGACAGTGCTGAAACTAAACCTTTTCCCGCCTTTCACAACCTTACTTACCCGGCTTACACCAACAACCGTTTCTATAAATCCATCCTCTACCTTCTCAATACCTGCCATTATTCAGTCCCTTCCATAAATGTCAAAATTCCAGGCCTTCCTCTCTTGCGCTGTCGGCAAGTGCCTTTATCCTGCCATGATATTTATTCCCTCTTCTGTCGAATACTATCTTCTTTATACCTTTTTCCTTCGCTTTTTGGGCCAGAATCTTACCAACAGTTCTGGATTTATCCATCTTTTTCTGTTTTTCCCCTTTTTCCGCCTTTAGAGAAGAAAATGAAATTATAACCTTCCCCTTCACGTCATCTATTAATTGCCCGTATATATTATTCAGGCTTCTGGACACAGCCATGCGTGGAATCTTTTCAGTTCCATGAATCTTCTTTCTTATTCTCTTCTGCCTGTTTTTTCTTACACGCTCTTTATTGTTCAACTATCTTCCTTTCCTCTACGACCCCCCGCCAGAGCCAAAACCTGAACTAACCGCAGACTTTCCTGCTTTCCTTTTTATTACTTCATCAATATATCTTATACCCTTCCCCTTGTAAGGCTCCGGTTTCCTTATTCTCCTTATTTCTGCCGCAATTTCACCAACAAACTGCTTATCAACACCTGAAACAGTTAACTCTGTTTTTGCAACCGCGATCTTAATATTTTCGGGTATTGGGAATTTAACAGGATGTGAGAATCCCAGGCTCATAATCAGGTTTGTGTCCTTGAGCTCTGCCCTGTACCCAAGCCCGTTTATCACAAGTTTCTTACTAAATCCCTTTGTAACGCCAATAAACATGTTATTGACAAGGCTGCGGGTTAAACCATGAATAGCCCTGTTGTTTTTTTTATCATTTTCTCTTTCCAGAGTAATTATTGTTTTATTACTTGTCAGCTTTATTGACGAAGGAATCTTACGGCTTAATTTACCCAAAGGCCCCGTTACTTCCAGAATATTGTTTTTAAACTCGAATTTCACCCCTTCAGGAATCTCTATTGGTAAATAGCCCACTCTACTCATGCCTGTATGCCCTTTTCTATTTTATTTAAAAATCCTACCACACACTGCAAATTACTTCTCCGCCAACATTCAATTGCCGGCACTTTTTGTCAACCATTAATCCTTGTGAAGTTGAAAGTATGAAAACCCCAAGCCCTCTATATACTCTCCCGATTTCAGCTGGCTTTTTATAGCATCTTCTTCCGGGCCTTGAAATACGCCTGATACCCTTGATAACTCTTTCACCCTTCAGTGAATACTTCAAATAAACTCTCAGTATCCCCTGTTTATGGTCAGAAATTAATTTATAGTTCGAGATAAACCCTTCTTTTTTCAAGACTTCAAGAATGGCCTCCTTCAATTTGGAAGCGGGCACATCAGCCTTGTCCTTTTTCGCTGCATTGGCATTTCGCAGCCTTGTCAGTAAATCTGCAATCGGATCA
>JAUXBS010000238.1 GCA_030619245.1 Clostridia bacterium
CCGTATGCGCCACGCCGTTGAATCCCGGGGTTTCAGAGGGAAGCTTACCTGGAGGATAAAAGTCCTCGGTTCTATGCTTGGCTGGCTCTTAATCTCCACATATAACAGGGCCGAGAAGGTTTATCTGGCAATGCTTTCCAGGGGATTCACGGGACATATACACAGTTTCAAGAAACTTAAAATTAAACAACTGGATATTTTGTTTTCATTAATCCTGCTTATTTTGATACTATATATACGAACAGGAACCTTTTAAATGAAAAATATAATAGAAATTAATAATTTATCATACAGCTATCCTGATGGCACCCTGGTTCTTAAAAACATTGATTTATCCGTTACAGGAGAAGAATCCGTGGGCATCATCGGCCCTAACGGCTCCGGAAAATCTACACTGCTCATGATACTGGATGGGCTTATTGACGTTAAAGAAAGCCATATTACAATTGCCGGCATGAAGCTGAATAAAAGCAATATCCTGAAAATCAGGGAGAAAATAGGGTTTCTTTTCCAGGACCCTGATGACCAGATATTCATGCCAACAGTATTTGACAATATCGCTTTTGGGCTTACAAACAAAGAAGTGCCTGAAGAAAGCATAAAAAATAAAGTATCTGAAATACTAAAGTATACCGGCCTTGAAAACTACGAAAAACGACTGGCAAACCATTTAAGCTTCGGCCAGAGGAAATTGGTTTCCCTGGCAAGTGTCCTGGTGATGGAACCGGATATCTTTTTACTTGATGAACCCACCAGTAATCTTGACAGGCGCGAACGCCGTATCATAATAGAATTTATTAACAGGCTTAAGGGACAGGCAAAAATAATTGTCAGTCACGACTACGACGCGCTTCAGCAATTATGTTCACGGATAGTAATAATCGGAGAGAACAAAATACTCTATTCAGGCGATAACAAAATTTTAAAAGATGATGAATTCCTTAAAAAATGCAAACTTTAAAAAAATTAACCATTATTCTCATATTCATCCTGCTAAACATCACATTGTTTTCCGCGCTTAACGCTTATTCCCATTACGACGCAACAATCCATCCTGCCGGCACCGGGCAGGAAGAAACCCAGGGTAACCTTACAGAGTCAAAATCACCGCCCCTGCCTTTTTACATTAAATTGAAAGACAACCTGCAAAACCTGATGAAGTCAAAACTGAATACAATTATTATTATTTCAGGATTGCTCCTTGCGTTTTTTGTGGGAGCGCTCCATGCCCTCGCCCCGGGCCACGGCAAAACAATCATTGCCGCCTACCTGGTGGGGTCAAAGGGTACTGTCTGGCATGCGGTATTCCTGGGAATAATAGTTACCGTAACACACACCTTCAGTGTTATAATCCTGGGGCTTATCGTATTATTTTCATCCAGTTACATCGTTCCGGAAAAGATATATCCCTGGTTAAGCTTCTTTTCAGCCATGCTTGTCACGGGAATGGGGATATGGCTTTTTCTGAGGTCCTATAAAAATTCTCTTCTTGCTCCATATGCAGGAAAAGAGGTTCTTCAGCACAGCCATCACCACCTGCATAAACATGATGAAATCAATCAGAAAAGTGATAAGAAAATCCGCCTGTGGGACCTTTTTACCCTGGGAATTGCCGGCGGGATTATCCCCTGCCCGGATGCGATAGTAATACTGCTCATCGGCGTTGCAATGAACAGGATTCTATACGGCATAATCATAATCCTGGCCTTTGGCCTCGGCCTTGCCGTTGTTTTGATAACAATTGGCATACTTGTTATCAGCACCCGTTCATTCATACAGAAGTTTACGGGCCGGGACAACCTTATCCTTTACCGCCTGCCCATGGTAAGCGCAATCATTATTATTATTATCGGCCTTATGCTTGGTATACAGACTTTGATTGGCAGCGGCGTTTTATTGTAGTGTTTATAATTCCCTGCTGGAAATAATGATGTGTCCGGACTGGAATAACCCGGTTAGTTTTTTATCCACAAAAGGTCAGGCCTTACTTTATTGATGAAGACCAGGGCTGCTGCAGTAATCACTCCCTCTCCTATGCCTATCAGGAAATGAACGGAAGTCATGGTTATCAAAGCTACTTTAACAGGAACAGTACCTGATATAGCAAGTTCCGCTGCGCAAGCCATGGCAGCCAGTACAACTGTTACAAGGGCGGCAATAAATGAACCTGAATATAACCCTTTAATCCCTTTTAAGAACTTATTTACCAGGATAAATACATAATACGAAAGAAATACTCCTATTACACCCATATTGAATATATTCGCGCCAAGAGCCGTTAATCCTCCATCCTGGAATACCAGACACTGAATAATTAATACCGATGTAATTACAACTATGCCTATATAAGGCCCCAGGACAATTGCGGCCAGGGCTCCCCCCGTAAAATGGCCGGTTGTCCCCCCGGGAACCGGAAAGGTTATCATCTGGCTTGCAAATATAAAAGCAGCCATTATCCCCATCAGTGGTATCTGC
>JAUXBS010000224.1 GCA_030619245.1 Clostridia bacterium
AATATGGCTTCCTGGGAGTTATTCTGGCAGGACCATACAAGTATACAGGAACCCCAGCCGCCATTGCCTGTTATAGATTTCAATGCTGATATGATAGTCGCTATATTCATGGGCCAGAAGGCGACTGGCGGTTATTCAACAAAGATAGTTGGTATAGAAAGCTCAAAGAAAGAAATCACTGTAAAGTATATAGAAGGAACCCCCGCTCCGGGAGCGATGCTCACCCAGGCGCTTACACAACCGTATCATATTAAGGTAATAGAGAAGTCAGTCCTGCCTGTTGTTTTCAGGAAAGTTCAATAAAAAACACCCTAACAGTATATTAAAACTTCCTTTCTGTTGTCAGCAATCCCCTTTATTTTCTTATGTATTTTAAGCCAATCCTCATTTTTAATGGAACTTTTTTCTTTTGTTGTTGTCTAACTGTGTGAAAGAGCGGAAAAAGAAGAAAAACCAAAAGAAGGAGGAAAGTAAAATGAGATTTTCAAACGGGTTCTTAAAAAGGGCGGTTCAGGGATTGCTGGTATGCCTGGTGTTGTCTGCGGGTAGCCTGCAGGCGAAGTGGCGGGACACGCCAATGACCATAAAAATTATTACATTTTAGATTACTGGTATTATATGAAAGAAAACAACTACAAAAAAGAAGTTAAAAAAAAGTTAAAAAACACATTGACTTTATAAGCTATAGATTGTACAATCCTTTTGATGTTTACGTTGAAATACGGCTATTAAAGTTGATATAATAGGGGATTAAGAGATATGGAAGATTCCAGGGAACGGTAAATATTAATATGGAGAAGAAATACTATCCACTAAAACTTAAGGGTGAATTCGACCTGGGTTTTGCCCTTGGATATCATACTTATCCTGGTTCAACTGAAAGAACCCCACTTGGAGAGAATTTATATCAGTTGAAGTACTGCCATAATGAAGCGTTTGTTAATGAAATTGTTGAAATAGCAGTTCCTTTTATAATTAGTAACAGGGTATTTTCCTCCTGTGACCTGATTATACCAATGCCTCCTTCTAAATCCCGGAAGTTACAGCCTGTATTGCGGATTGCCAGGGGGATAAAAGTAAAAACAGGTAAATTCGTTGCAGAGTATACGATATCAAAGTTAAAAGAAACTCCCGAATTAAAGGATATAAAAACCTATGAGGAAAAAAAAGAAATAATCAAAGGAGTATATGGTTTTGCCAGTATTAAAGCCAGGAGGATTGTAAAAGGTAAAAAAGTTCTGGTGATTGATGATTTATATGATACAGGGGCGACTTCTAATGAAATCACTCGTATCCTGAAAGAAGAGGGGCAGGCGTCAGGGGTTTATATTCTGGCAATAACAAAAACGAAAGGGCAGGGATGATAACGGACGAGATAAAAAGCTGGATTGAATTGCTCGGAATACCAAATGTAGGTCCAAAAACATTTCATAAGATTGAACATTTGCTGGAATACAGGAACATGGATGTTTCAATCCTGTTTTCGATGAATGAACCGGAATTGATTGAAATGCTGGGTGGGATCAGTATCAGGAGAAAAGACGAAGTTATCCAGCATATACTGGCACCAAGCGAGAATAACAGTAGAAACAATCTATTATTCAATGACCTTGACAATAAGGGTATAGAAGTTATCCCATATAATAGGAAAGGGGTTTTCAACAAGTTGAAGGCAAGACTGGGGGGCAGTATACCGCCAATCTTTTATTTGTTAGGAAACAAGAGTATTCTGAGCTCAAGTTCATTTGCTATTGTAGGCAAAAGGAATGCGAGTGAAAAAGCATTAAAGATGGCTGTTTCTACGGCAAAAGAAATGGCAGGCCGGGGGTATAATATAGTAAGCGGTTATGCCAGGGGAGTGGACACTGCCGCTCACCTGGGAGCCCTTGAGTGTAATGGTACAACAATAATGGTATTGCCTCACGGTATTCTTGATTTCAAGTGGAAGAATGAGCTTAAAAATATCCAGGATATTGAAATGAATACCCTGGTAATCTCCCAGTTTCCCCCGGAAACGAAATGGCAGGTGTCGCTTGCGATGGAAAGAAACAAGGTTGTCATAGGATTGAGTGATGGTATTCTTGCAGTTGAGTTCGACAATAAAGGGGGTACTTTTGATACTATTAATGAAGCATTGAAAGCAGGAGTACCTGTATTTGTACCTGATACGGGAATAAACAGGGGAATATTCGGTAATTATAGTTATCAGAGAACACCGGTATTTATTAAGGTATCAGATGACATTATTGATATACAGTCAATAATAGATGGCATTGAAGAGAATAAGAGTGCGACTTGCGAGCAGTTATTACTAATAAAGGATGAGAACAGGGAATAACCTTTCCATATGTTAAATTATACCCAATTTATCTCATAAATAAATCATCATAAATCATATTCATTAAATCCTTCTTTTCGTCATCCGACATGTAATTTACTATGGTAAAGAGGGAAGTTTCTGCTTTAAGCAAAATGCCTCATTTTGAATTAGAACTAACCGAAGTAAGAGAATGGAGGGGTTCTTATAGTGGATATAGTGATTCCGGGGAAATGGTATTCACGAATATGGCTTCCTGGGAGTTATTCTGGCAGGACCATACAAGTATACAGGAACCCCAGCCGCCATTGCCTGTTATAGATTTCAATGCTGATATGATAGT
>JAUXBS010000112.1 GCA_030619245.1 Clostridia bacterium
ATAACCAGCGACCCTCCCAGCACGCGCAGTACAAAACCCAGCGCTATTATAATCACGTCAATCACAACTTTATGTTTTAGGAACAGGGAATAAGCAAGGTTCATCAGAAAATACAGGCACACAATTATTCCAAAGTTCAGGTTCAGCAGGAACGCAACCGGCAAACCAACCGCGATTAATGCAACCGCGGCGTATACTGCGATTGATTTTTTGAGTTTTCCGGAAGCAATCGGCCTGTTCCGTTTTACCGGGTGATTCCTGTCTTCTTCACTGTCTATAATATCATTCAATATATAAATGCTGCTTGAAATAATACAGAATACCAGAAAACCAATTGTTACAATAACCGTTTTTTCAAGAACAAATATCTTCCTGGCAAATATAAGCGCGGCAAACATAAACAAATTCTTAATCCAGTGGTGAGGCCTCATTGCTGTTAATAGTAATTTAATCATATTTCCTCTTTCTATCCCGACCAGTAAAATTGAACAAACAAGGTAGTTAACAGGCCCAGAACAAGTATGGAAATTAATCCATAAATCATATTAAAACTTTCACTCCTTTTACTTATTAGGGCAGGAACCAGGAACAGAGGGAACAGTACGACTGCGTACCTGTTTGTCCCATTAAGCTTTCCCATGGATAATATCGGTAAAAAGAACGCGAACATACAGTAAATAACATATGCCAGCCTTGTTCTGTTCCTGATTAAAACAATAATACAGGCAATTACCGCAAGTACTATAACAATATCAATCCCCACATTGATGTATGCCGAGAGAGGGGCGTTTATCCTGTTAAACTGAAAAATTCTTACTTCTCCGAAATTATGCCCTACTGCCTCCCCTGAATTAAAAAACACAAAGGCATTTCCCAGTTTAATTTTGTGGTAAAACATCAATCCCGCCGGGCCAAGAGGCACTAACAGGAAGGATAATATATTAACGTTCTTTTTCCTTTCACTCAAGTATTCAATAGCCATTGGAATTAGAATGAGAAAACCTACCGGCCTTGCCAGCGCGCACAGCATGCCGGCGAATCCTGCAGCCCACCATTTTCGTTTTATTATATAATAAAAAGACAGGGCGCTCGTAAGCAGGTATATACTCTCTGAATAAATAACGGTGAAATAGAACGAGCCGGGAAAAATCAACATAAAGAAAACAGCCCTTATACAAAGCTTCTCATCAAAATCAATTTTCAGAAGTTTATAAATTATCAGGCAGGCAAATAACACAGCAAAATTACTTATAATCCATGCGGAAAATATTAAGGGCAATCCCAAAACCCTGTAAAAAAACCCTATAAACAAAGGATATAACGGAAAAAAACTTGTATTTGACATCTTATCCGGAACAAACGAATAACCGTTCTTCACAATATCAATATAAAAACCGGAATCCCACCTGTGATGAATACCAAAAAAACCCCCGTAATTATTCCTGCAGGTAATACTGTCCTCGTTTATCCAGTCATATACATCATCATGGCTTTCCAGTTCAAACCTTTCCGAAACAACCCACTCAAAGACATTCATTATCAATAACCAGGATATAATCAGCATCATTGGTTTCCTGTAATGCCTGAAAAAATCCATAATCACCGTCTTCGCCGGTTTATTTAATGTCATGGCCGTTTCCCTCTGAACCACAAAACGATTTATACTTTTCAGAAATATATTCCTTTACCCGGGACTTAAATCCGCCTCTGCTGAATTTTTGAGCGTGTTCCCTGATAACCCGGGAATCAAAGCTCTCCGCGCGGAAGCTTTTAACAGCGCCCGCCAGCGCTTCAGGGGTATGCGGGTAAAATAATTTACCGGTTACCCCTTCAACAACAGTCTCCAGAACTCCCCCGGCTTTATAGGCTATAACAGGACAGCCACAGGCCTGCGCTTCCAGGGGAATAATGCCAAAATCCTCATTGCCGGGAAAAATAAGCGCCCTGCAGCGTGAATAGTATTCCCTCAGTGAAGCATCCGACTGGCCTGTCAGGATTTTAACGTTTTTGCCTGCCCTGCTCTTCAAATTCCTGTATTCAGGGCCATTCCCGATAATAACAAACGGTAATTCAAGCCTGTTAAACGCCTCTACGGCCAGCTCCAGCCGCTTGTACGGTACAAATCTTGACACCGCAAGGTAAAAATCATCCCTCCTATCAGCCTGGTTTATATAGAAATCAGTATCTACAGGAGGATATATGACATCAGCTTCCCTGTTATATAACTTCTTTATCCTGTGTCTGACATATTCTGATATTGCTATAAAATAATCTACGTTTTTTGAAGTCCTGACATCCCATTTTCTCAGATAATTACGAAATAACGGCATCAGCAGGCTCGCTGCCACTCCTGACCTGCCTCCTTTGAAATATTCATCATACATATCCCAGATATAACGCATCGGCGTATAACAATAACTTATATGGCAGGTTTCCCTTCTCACCCCTGCTCCTTTGGCAACACAATGACTTGAACTGAGCACTATATCATAACCGGAGAGGTTAAAAGCCTTCACTGCACTGGGCATTATTGGCAGGTAATTGCGGTGCTTCTTTTTTCCCAACGGGAGTCTTTGAATAAACGACGTTCTGATATCCATTCCGTTAATTACATCGGAATCAACCTTACTGCTGTCATATACAAGAGTGTAAACAACTGCGCCGGGAAATAATTCACAAAATACTTCAAGGCACTTTTCCGCTCCCCCCATTGAAACCAGCCAGTCATGTACAATCGCTACCTTCATTTACATCCCATCAATAAGTTATCATCCCGGATATTTCAACCCTGTTTACATAATTCAGGCTCTATTAAGCATAACACTGGACTACCCACATTGAGATAGTCCAGCGTTAAACATCCATTGCTTCTGAATTTCTATAAATCAATATAAGCGGTAAACAATTTCTATTTTCTTCTCATCCCACTCTCTCTTACTCCAGTCATTAATCCTGCCGGGACTGTCAAACACAAACTGCGCTTCCATCTCCAGGGTTATCCTTTTATATAGTTCATATGAAAATCTTGTAATACTTGCCATGGTATATAGATTTCCGCCAAACACTTCCCTTCCCAGAAAGATTTCCTGATTCAGGGTTGCCTTGCTCAAATACCTGCCAAAAGGCACGTTATACAACAGCCTTGTCACAACTTTAAGCGTATAAACCTTATCGATGGAATAATACCAATTCTCGATACCAGCCTTCCAGGTCCACCTTCTTGAAATGTACTTGTCAAGAAGCGCGTCCGCTTTTACTGTAATATCCTCTGAATAATCAGTATAAATACCAGTCTCAGTACCAACTTCTTTCCTCTTAAAGGTGTATCCGGCAATACCTAATGTATATTTAGTTTGTCTGCTTGCATTGTAGTTGTAATCAAAACCGGCTTCCAACTTCTGGTCGTTGATATAACTGTCCCCATCCTTTCCATATATTAAATTCAGTCTTGTATCCAACCTGCTCTTCACTCCCATAATAAAATTCAGGTGCCCTTCTACATCAGCCTTCCAGTTTTCTCCGGTCTCCCCATTGTAATTGTAGTTCCCTGTAAGGTCCAGCCACTTCTCAACCCTTGTTCTTGCAGATACAGCATCTGCCAGAACAAACATTAGCACAACTGCCGTAACAACCACTAAAATCTTCTTCATTACTCCTCCTTATTAATTTTTTTTATTCCACTTTCTTTCCCATTATACGTAGTTTTGTCTTTGCGTACTGCCCGTGATAACTCACCTCGCCTATTCTTTTCTTTGATTCGTCTATGAGTTTCATATAAAGTTCGGCAGCGTACCTGGTATCGCCAATGTCGTCTTTTGCAATATCCCCGCACCAGCCAAGCATCCTGAGCACCCACTGGTCATCTCCAGAAAACTTATCCATCACTGTGAGGTATTCATCTATTCCCTTCTTGAAATCCTTAGGTGAATTCCTCAGGCAGAAACACCACCCCTTTTTATCCAGCGCCACCAATGATGCCGGGGCATCCGGGTATTCAGCCATTGCCCTGTCATACCAGCTAACCCCGGCTTCAAATTCCGCTTCAATCACCCTGTTATTAATATATATCCTGACTTCGCCGTCATACCCGTTACAAACAAAAACATCCGCCATCATTTCATCCAGCGTGACAGGATACCTCTCCATCCCTTCAAGCGTATTACGTTCGATTATTTTCTTTACGGATTTAATGTCTTCCTCTGCTTTACCCGCAGTATCAGTCCCCGGGTACTTCTTGATAACGCTCTTCCATTGCTCAATAGCCTTCCAGTACTTCTTTTCACCCTGCAGGCATTCCCCTGCCATATATTCTGATTCCCGGGCTAGTTTTGTTCCTGAAAAATCATTTTTTATCTTTGTAAAATACACCATTGCCGAAAGGAAACATTCATTCTCATGCAGCGCGCAGGCATACCCATATAGATCCTCCGCCCCTATACCACCCACAGCAATGGAAACTGAACCACTGATAAAAATTATAACAGATAATAAAATCAATAACATTTACATTATTATATTCCTTTTCTTTCTTTTATCTTACAACCTTAAGCTGTGTTTCCGCATACTTCCTGTAAAAACTGTCTTCACCTATTATTTCATCTGCCAGGCCGCGTAACCTCTCATATATTTCAATTGAATCTTTTTTATTCATCTTATCCCTGTAAACATCCGCAGCCAGCCTTAAACCCCTCATTGCCCACAGGGGTGAACTATTAAACATTTCCGGTATCTTCATGTAACTTTTGCCGGCATCCGGAAAATAATTTCTCAAATCACCGTTGAAGTACATAAGCCCCAGTTTCTCAAGGGCGTAAGGCGCAAGATAGGTATCCGAGAAATCCGAAGCAACCTTTTCATACCAGAACTTTGCAGATTCTAATTCGTACTTCTCTAATTCATTCTTATAACCGCTGTACACCCAGGCCCTGCCCGCAAATATATCCCCGAACTTCACGTACGAATCAGCGATCTTTTCCCTGAGGGTAACCGGATACTGAACCTTACTGTTAACATCTTCTATTATTAGTGTTACTACCTTTATAACATCCCTTGCCTTCTTTGCCCATTCAGTTGCAGGATACTTTTTCACCACGTTCTCA
>JAUXBS010000200.1 GCA_030619245.1 Clostridia bacterium
CTCATCAAAGGTCATAAGGTTATGCTTGATCGTGATATTGCAGAGCTTTATGGCGTTGAAACAAGAGTTTTAAATCAAGCGGTAAATAGAAACACCTATAGATTCCCTGAAAATTTTATGTTCACTCTTACAAGAGAAGAGATTAAGAGGATATCACAAATTGTGATATCCTTAAAATATTCTAAAAATGTCCATGTCTTTACTGAACAAGGAAGAAAAAGAGAAAAATAGGATTTTAGAAGTAGGGAGGAATAAATGAAAGAACAGTTGACTGTAAAGCAGCAGAAAGTGCTTGATTTCATCAGTGATTACATGAACTCAGAAAAAGTCCCGCCAACCATCAGGGAGATTGCCGCTCATTTTAGTTATGCCTCACCGGGCACGGTGCAGGATTACCTGAAGATACTTAAGGACAAGGGATTGATAAATATCAAGAGGAACTTTTACCGGGGGATAGAACTGCTTGTCCCTGCGTACGGCATTCCGGTCCTGGGCAGGGTAAGGGCCGGCGCCCCCGAGCATGCCGTGGAGGATGTTGAGGAATGGATAGATGTTTCAGGGTTGTTCCCGAAGGGGGCTGATGTATTTGCATTGAGGGTTAAGGGGGACAGCATGGAAGGCAGCGGCATAATGGAAGGTGACCTGGCGGTGGTAAGGAAGCAGCCGTCTGCGGAAAATAATGACATCGTGGTTGCCCTCCTGGGGGATGAGGCAACTATTAAGAGGTTTAAGAGCAAGGGCGGTGACGTATGGCTTGAACCCGATAATCCCGGGTACGAACCGATAAAGGGAAGGGAATTCTTTATTATAGGCAGGGTAGTGGGGATAATACGGAATTATATTAATTAAATTACTGTGGTGCTAACATGGGATATGAACACATAGCTGAACCCGTCCAGGTGGGCGTGGTTTTCCGGGATAACACAGTCAGTCCGAAGTGGTTTGTGTGGAACAATATAAAGTATCCCGTAAGGGAAGTTACTTATACCTGGCATGTCCGCCGGGGAGAGGCGCTTCTCCTGTATTTTTCTGTAACCGACGGGACCAACCTGTACGAGTTAAGTTTTAATCAAAAATCACTCAAGTGGTATCTGAATAAGGTTTATGTTGACTGATAACAGGACTATAATTCATATTGACATGAATGCCTACTTTGCCTCGGTTGAACAGCAGGCTAACCCTGCCCTGAGGGGTAAGCCCATTATTGTATGCGGTGAGGGGAGGACCGTGGTGGCCACTGCTTCATACGAGGCCAGGGAGTACGGCATAAAGACCGGCATGACACCGTATGAGGCAAGGAAATTATGCCCGGGTGTCATAAATGTCGCCGGTGACATGGAGAAGTACATTGACGCCACCAGAAAGATAAGGGAGGTGCTGCTGGGGTTCTCCGACAGGGTGGAGTTCTTTTCAATAGACGAGGCGTTTATGGATGTAACCGCAGGCGGCGGGGTTGCGGGAGGGGCGGTTAAAACCGCCCTTAAGATAAAGGAACGGATAAGGAAGAACCTGGGCATCACCTGTTCCGTCGGCATAGCTCCCAACAAGCTCCTGGCAAAGCTTGCCTCGGAGATGAAGAAGCCGGACGGGCTGGTAGTCCTTAAGAAGGAGGACATTGTTTCTGTCATGAGGGGCCTGCCCGTGGAGAAACTATGCGGTATAGGCAGAAAGCTTACGGGGGCGCTGAACAAGGCGGGGATAAGGACGGCAAAGGCGCTGGGGGATGCTCCGATAGGGATGCTCACCAAGCACTTTGGCTTCTGGGGGCACATACTGCAGAGGATGGGGAGGGGCGAGGACAACAGCCCCGTGTCCATGTGCTACGCTGATGAAATCATAAAATCAGTCGGGCATTCCTATACACTGCCGGTTAACACCCGGGATGTTGATGTGATAAGGTCGTACCTGCTAATGCTTTCCGAGAAAGTTGGTTCCAGGATGAGGCGGTACGGGATGAGGGGCAGGACGGTGAGCCTGGTGGTGAGGTATTCGAACTTCAGGGCCTTCTCAAGACAGCTGTCGTTCAAGCATTACCTGTTTACCGGTGGTGAGATATACGGTGTTGCATGCAGGCTATTCTCAAAGTATCTTCCTCTTTATAAACCCGTAAGACTGCTGGGGATTTCCGTAGCCAACCTTATTGCCGATGAGGGGCAGCGGCTTTTGCTTGATACCTGCAGGAGCCGGGAGTCAATTACCAGGGCGGTTGATGGCATAAACGCCAGGTACGGTGCTTTAACGGTAAAGCCGGCATCCTTGATTATAGCTGAAAGATTTGGTATATTGCAGAGTACTCCACCGGGGAGGCAGGGACATTATGATAAAGATAGGGACTAGCGGGTTTTCTTTTGATGACTGGAAGGGTAGTGTGTATCCGCCGAAATTGAAAAAGGAGGATATGCTCTCCTTTTATGAAAAGGAGTTCGGGTTTAATACGCTGGAGGTTAATTACACTTATTACGCCCTGCCTTCCGAGAGAACCATGTCCGGTATGGAGAGGAAGACCTCAAAGGATTTTGAATTTGTTGTTAAGGGGTACAGGGGCATGACGCATGACCCGTTTGATAACCGCATCGGGAAAAGGCCCGGCCCGGATGAAGTGAAGGAGAACTTCAGGAAGTTTGCGTACGGCATGGGGCCGCTGGTTGATGCGGATAAACTTGGAGCGGTACTCCTGCAGTTCCCGGTTTTCTTTTACCCCAACAATGAGAACAGGGAGTACCTGTCAATGGCAAGGGAACTGCTTGGTGATATATCACTGGTGGTTGAGTTCCGGAACAGCGGGTGGGCGAACCCTGAAACCTATAAGTTCCTTAGAGAGAATAACACCGGTTTCTGCGCGGTTGATGAGCCCAAACTGCCGGGATTAATGCCCTTCGCTGAAGAGGTAACGTCGGATGTGAGTTATTTAAGGTTTCACGGCAGGAACAAAAACTGGTTCAACGCGCCCCTCTCAAGCAGGTATGATTACCTTTATACCAGGGCGGAACTTGGGGATTTCACAAGCCCGGCGAAGAGGATGGGCGAAAAAACGGAGAAGGAATTTATTTTCTTTAACAATTGCCATTCAGGTTCTGCGGTTAAGAATGCCATTATGATGAAAGAACTGCTGGCGGAC
>JAUXBS010000223.1 GCA_030619245.1 Clostridia bacterium
ATACAAGCTTTTTGATAGCTTTCTAAAAATAAGAAAAAAAGAAACCGGGGATGCACCCATTGACTTAAATACCGGCATTGCAACTATTGAAAAAGAAAGTTCCGTTTATTATTACTGAAGACACATATGACATAAGCACTTTTACTGATAACTTTTCAGGTTAAAAAAAAGGCGGCTTTAAACAGTCTGTTTCTTTAAGAACATAAAGTGTTGAAAAGCCCTGAACAGTTACGCTTCGGAACAGCTGACATACTACAAGTAATCGCAATACTTCAAACCCTGATTATTCAACTTCAATTATCTTTTCAATACAATCATTTCCTTTAAGGTGAAACCAGGTTATATTTTCATCCACCAGTCCAAATATTACCTTGAACTTCCCTGGAAACGCCGGAGAAAAGGCAGTTGCTGTAAATTCCGCTGATTCCCCCGGCGGCATATCAAAGGGCAGGTTTGTTCTTGATTCAAAAACGCTGTTTTTAAATGTCAGGTCTTTTTCATCAGCCTTGAACCATAGGCTTCCCAGGCTCACTTTGCCTGACTTCTTCCTATAAGGCATTCTTGTTATCCATAACGTATCACCTTTATTTGTCAGGCTGCAACTCAGGCTAAAAGGATAACTTCTTTTTACGCTCCCGGGGACTTTTAAATACTTGTAGTCAACTTTAAGCTCTCCAGGAGAAAAACTATCATGAAGCTTTGCCTGAATATTCACCGTTGATATTTGTTTTACCGGTTTTTCCAGGAAAGGGATTTCACAGGTTATTTCAAGTATATAAGAACCCGGCAAACCAGGCAATTTAACCGGTACAGGCATGAATTCTCTTTCTCCCGGATTTATGAAAAGAGGAAGAGGCTGTTTGGAAGTTCTTGACATTATTTCTTTATCGTCCTTCAGCCATCTGTAATTCATTTGGAATTCTTTTAACCGGCCAATATAGCAGGCGCTCCCTTTGTTATTAAGGAATATGCAGATATTCATCTGTCCTGATTTAACAGTAGTAAAAGTTCCGGGAATGATAATATCCGTATCTATTATAACCTGTTCATTGTTCATGTTTAGCAAGTCTATTTCATCGGTGAATTCAGCCTTTTTTCTATATACAACCTCATTATACGCATTAAGCTCTTTGTTGGTTATTTTTTCATAATACTTATTAAATTCAGGCATCTCTTCAAAATACTTCAAATGTAAAAAATCACGGTAGGATGTGATAAAATCAGGTTTCATCCCGGCTATGATAACCCAGCTCCATTTATAACTACCCCAGCTTGCCCGGCCCTTATGGAATTCCTTAAGCGCATTAATATCCCGGCTGGATTGCCTCAACTGATACACATAATCGGAGTTTATTCCCGAATTATCAATAACATACCTATCTCTGAGATACCATCCCAGGACCCCGGTCTCTCCCACGTAAATACTATCCCCTTTTGAACTATTCTCATAAATCCATTTCCCAATTGTAGTATACATATTCTCACGCATGTTTCTGATTTCTCTTTTAAAGAAGCGGCCCGTCTCTTTATACATAATCGCATCCTTATATAAAATCACAAGAGAGGCTGTGAACAATAAAGAATAAACAATTATCTTTATGCCTCGCGTTCTAATTAACCCGGTTTTTGAAAACAAATAACTTCCCAGGTAATAAATGCCGAATGAGCTCAGTATAATATATAATGGCATCATCGGCGCCCTGTACCACAGGAAAGGCATTATACCGGACATTGAAAAAGCAAGTATATACAAAAACAGCCATATACTGACAAGCACTGATTTTCTTTCTTTTCTTAATGAATAAATCACTCCGGCAAGCATTGGTATAGTCATCAATGTATGAATGGGGCCATTCCAGAATACTGAGACATAATGTAAAAGATTGCCGGTAAAAGTTCCGGGGTGCACTACCTGCTTCGCCCCTACGGAATGTGGAATAAAAGAACCAAAATAAACAGTGGAAAATATTAACCACGGCAATAATAGAACAACGAATAAAAAACTTGCCTTAATGGTTTTTTTCATATCAAAAAACATACCCAGAACAATCCATCCGAAAACAAAAGCCATACCGTCCAACCGGGTAAGAACCAGCAGCGCGCTAAAACAAGCGCACAGGTAATATTTTTTTATGGTAAAACTATACAGGACAGCCAGAATCAGGAAGGTATACAGCGTGGTTTCCATGCCGATGCTCGTACTTATTGCCCATTCAGGTAAAAGAATCAGCACCAGGGACATAAAAAATGCCAGGTACATGTTAGTATATTTTTTTATAAACAGGTATACAAGACATAAGGTAAGTATATTAAAGACGGTACATATCCAAAAAGCCGCCTTAATTACTTCTACTCCCGTAAGATGTATAAATGAAAGGCAGAGTACATATAAAGGCGTAGATACCCCTAATACCCGCTCCCCCTGATTATATACCATCCCTTTCCCGCTAACGATGTTTTCAGCATATCTGAATGAAATGTAAGAATCGTCATCAAATAGTGAAGTCCCTGACATAAGACTAATAATCAAAATTGAAGCTGCTATGATTATCAGGCTAACCAGAGTAAATAGTTTCTCTTTTTTATTTGGAACCGTTTTCATTTCTCCAATATTCTCAGTCTTCATTAAGTATTATGTAACAAATTATTTTTGATTAATATAACTTAAT
>JAUXBS010000146.1 GCA_030619245.1 Clostridia bacterium
ACTTTTAGCGAGGTAAAAAAATGGTTAAAAATGCTGGAAAACGCGGTAAAATAAAAATCAGCGGCAAATTAACGGTCAAACAACTTGAAAAGAAGGCTGATGATATCAGGAAAGACATGGTGGATATCGTTGTTAAAAACGGGGCGGGTCATATTGCGCCTTCTCTTTCAAGCGTTGATATTTTGACGGTTCTGTACTATAGAATAATGAACGTTAAACCGGATACCAAAGAAGAGAAGAAGGACAGGCTTGTGTTTTCAAAAGCGCACGGGTGTTACGGACTGTATTCTATTCTTGCCGATAAGGGGTACTTGAAAAAAAAGGACTGGCAGAACTTTTACAATGGCAGTTTTTTGTTAGGCTGCTCGGAACGAAGCGTTAAACACGGGATAGAAGCCGGCTGCGGCGCGCTCGGGCATGGGTTGCCGTTAGCTGTTGGCATGGCGTTTGGCGCAAAACTTCAGAACAGGAAGTACAGGGTTTACTGCATAGTTGGCGACGGTGAAATGCAGGAAGGGTCAAATTGGGAGGCAATACAGTTTGCGGTAAAACATAAACTATCCAATTTGATTATTATAATTGACAATAATGGATTGCAGGCAATGGATTTTCTGGAAAAAATCCTGACGCCCGGGGGAAAGAAGAATGACCTGCAAAAGAAAATGCAGGCGTTCGGGCTGGAAGTAAGAACCTGCAATGGCCATGGTATAAAGGACACGGTTAATAATATTGAAGCCTGGTTGAGAAAAAAAGGAGGCAGTAAAGCGCCACGGGCGTTAATCGCAAATACGATTAAGGGATACGGGTTAAAATGTATGGAGAATATTCCAAAGTTTCATTTCCGGATTCCTACGGAAAAAGAACTGAAAATGGGTAAGCGATATGAAAAATGAAACAATAAATTACAGGGGAGAGATTGTAAACAGCATCATCCCGTATGCAAGGAAGGATAAAAAAATTATCCTGCTCGTCTGCGACATGGGGTTTGGAGTCGCGGACGGGTTTAAAAAGGAATTTCCGGACAGGATATTCAACATGGGTATAATGGAGCAGGGGACGGTGGGTATTGCCGCGGGAATGGCAGCGGCAGGACTGAAGCCGGTTGTATATTCAATTGTAAACTTCATTGCCTTCCGCGCGCTGGAACAGGTCAGGAATGATGTCCTACTGCAGGGGTTAAACGTTAAATTCATTGCGACGGGGGTAAATGATTATTTTGAATTCCTGGGGGAATCGCATTGCTGCGGAAAAGATGATAAGAAGATAATGAAACTTATAAACATGAAGGTGTTTGATCCCTACGAGAAAAAGGGCGTCAATTTTAATGGAATGGTAAAGGAATGGCTCAATAGCCCTAAGGCGGGCTACATAAGGGTGTAATCATGGATATGAATATTATTGTTTGTTCACTTCTGTTATTTCTTGCTCTTATGATTATTCATATTGTTGTTTGGAGGGTCATAAAACCAAGAAAGCATATAATATCTTTGTTTGTTTTCTTTATCATTATGCCCGGCATGATTGCGGTGGTTTCTCTTGTGACGGGTATTTCGGCAGGCATAACAAACCAGGGGGTGTTGTTGATATTCTTTTTATATTTTGCGTTTTCCCTGGTGTACATACAAACATATCCTGCGGTGCAGGGCCATTCCCCATCTCTTCAAATAGTTTACATGATAGGGCATTCGGAAAAAGGCATGGATATAAAAGATTTATTGAATATGAGGGAGTTTAATGCCGGAAATCTCATAGATGACCATATAAGCAATCTACAGGAAGAAGGTTTTATTAGTATTTCAAAGACCGACAATTCGGTTAGACTAACTTCAAAGGGAAGAATGATGGCTTCAATGTTTATGTTATATAGAAAATTTCTGGGACTTGATGTGGGTGAGGGATAAAATGGTCTTAATGCTGGTGTTATTATTTGTTTTATTACCGATTTTTCTTTTTATTTTCCATGCTTTGTCCGTTAGGTTGCTGACTTTTCTAAAAATCAGTGTTTCTAATCAGAAACTATTGATTTATTGCATTGTATTTCTCAATATTCCTGTGTTGATTTTATCATCAATGATTTTAGGATACCTGGATAAGGATATTTTAATCGGGAATTTATATGCCCTGCTGGTGTTTAACTCAATTGCTTATTCTTACTTCCATTTTTTTAATATGAGTGAGACGGCAAGGAGAATTAAAATACTGATAAATATGAAAAAATCTATTATTAAGAGTAAAGACGATATTAGCAAGTATTATAATCCTGACAATATTTTACGTAAAAGGTTGAAGCGGATGGAACAGCTTTCGCAGGTAGAGAAGACAGCAGGTGGTGTATATGTTTTAAGGGGGAGGCTGCTTTATATGGTAGCTCATCTGGTTAAGGGTTGGGGAATCTTACTGAAGATTGATGATAGAAAATGAGTGAATTGACATTATCAATAATAATGCCGGCGTTAAACGAGGAGAAGAACATTGCTGAAGCTGTTAACAATGCCCTGGGCGCCCTGGAGAAATCCGGTATTGAAGGAGAAGTGATTGCTATAAATGATGGGAGTTCGGATACTACAGGGGAAATAATAAAAAAAATAGCGCAGGAAAATCCCTTGGTAAAAATAATCAATCATGAAAAACCCATGGGGATTGGTTTTTCGTTCTGGGAGGGGGTAGAAAAGGCTGAAAAGGATATAGTTGTGATGATGCCAGGTGACAATGAAAACGATGCGGACAATGCATTGGATTTCGTTCATTTAATGAAGGATGTTGATATTATTGTCCCCTTCATTCACAACGTTGAAGTGAGGGACAAAATGAGGAGGCTGATTTCCGCGCTATACCGTTTCATCATAAACATGTCATTCGGGATTCACCTCAATTACACGAATGGGACAGTTACCTACAGGAGGTGTATTCTAAGCGATATTGAACTGAAGAGTTCCGGCTTTTTTTACCAGGCGGAACTCTTGATAAAACTTATCAGGAAGGGATACCTTTTTGCGGAAGTGCCTAATTTCCTGCCTGCCAATAGGGGAGGTAAGTCCAAAGCCATGTCGATAAAGTCCCTGTTTAACGTGGTAAAAAGCTATATGAGGCTTATGTTTGAAATACACATAAGAATGATAGAAGCGGGTAAAGATTATAGAAAACTGAACGAGAACTCAATTTCCCATAAGAAAAAACTTTATTATTAAATATTTCGGATTATTCCTATTACTTCGGGGGAAAGTGGGACAAAAGATAAACATGGACAATAATGAAACAATATATGGATAAGATATACAACATAGTAAATACTAAGTACAAAAAGAAATTTAATCGTGATTTGAATCAAACCACTTTTAACCAGTTTGTTAAACATTACATGGTTGGAGGTGTGGGTATACTGATAAACTATAGCTTATTTAATATCCTTGCTTATTCAGGATTGGACATAAAGATTTCCAATGCAATAACGTATATGGTTCTGCTTGTTACAATGTTTATTCTGCAGAAATACTTCACTTACAGGATGAGGCAGGGATCGGCTTATCAGCCGATTATGTTCGTATTGAACACGGCGGTATATGGGTTCCTTGATACACTAATACTTATATTGTTCGTAAATGTACTTCAAGTGGTTCCGATGATTAGCAAGGTGATTTCGATTGTCTTCCTGGCGCCGTTAAGTTTTCTCAGTCAGAAGCACATAGTCTTCAGGGAGAAAAAGAATGACTGAAAAAATAGGTCAAAAATATATTGTTCTCGATGGCCACAAATTATTATGGCATAGAGACAGGGTTGAAGCTTGGCTCAGGGGAGAGAGGATTGCGCCCATAACCATAGATTGCGCCCTTACAAGAGTGTGTTCCTACAAATGTGTATACTGCTACGGGATGCTGCAGGAGAACGAGGGTTATCATCTTACTAAGGATGTTATTTTCAGTTTTCTGGACGATGCTGCGGAGATTGGGGTGAAGGCAATCAGTTTTGTAAGCGACGGGGAGAGCGCGCATTCACCGCATGTATATGACGCTATACTACGGGGGAAGGCCAACGGTCTGGACATGGCAATAGGAACAAATGGCTATCCGCTCAGGGATGAAAGGTTAGAGGAGATTTTACCTGCCTTGACTTATGTAAGGTTCAATGTGTCCGCTGGAACCCCGAAGGGGTATTCGAAAATTCACGGTGTTACTGAAAAGGAGTTTAATAAGGTAGTAAAAACAATAAAGAAGAGTGTTGCTATAAGAAAAGCAAAGAAGCTGGATGTTACCATAGGGATACAGATGGTTCTGCTTCCGAAGTATGCTGAGGATGTCATGCCTCTTGTTGAGCTCGGGAAGGAAC
>JAUXBS010000260.1 GCA_030619245.1 Clostridia bacterium
ATTTTATTCCCTGATGAACGAAACCAGGGATATTCGTGTTAATATTGTCAATGATATATTTAGCGGCCGGGCAATACGCCCGGAGGCCATTACCCGGCTTAAAAACGCGCTGTCCGGGCTTGAGGATATCCCGGAGAAAAACGGCAGGGCAGTACTCCTGCTTGACAACGACAAAACCATAGAAACCGAACTAACTTATGAAACAAGGGAATTGAAAAAGGATATCTATTACCTGGAAAACGGTGAGGAGAGATTCCTGGGTTACCTTGAAAAACTACACCCTGGTTTCCCGGAAGCTGTTGAATCAGTCACCCGCAAGTTGAAAGGAATCCAATTTAATAACTTCATCACTGACAGGGACGGCACCATCAATAACTACTGCGGCAGGTACAGGTCCTCCGTGCAATCCGTTTGGAATTCTGTATTTCTTACCCGTTTTGCCGGGAACCGCGCTTCAAACTCCGTAATTATTACCTCAGCGCCGCTTTCCAACCCCGGGATACTGGACGTAAGCGTTAACCCTGAGAAAACCTTTATATACGCCGCCTCCAAGGCAAGGGAATACGTTGACTTAAACGGAACCAGGCATACCTACCCGATAAGCAAGGCCCAGCAGGATAAAATAAATGAATTAAACCGGGAATTAACCCTGCTTTTAGCCAGGCCCGAACATGAGAAGTACTCTTTGATCGGCTCCGGCTTCCAGCTCAAATTCGGGCAGACCACAATTGCCAGGCAGGATATCAGCGGCTCCATACCCGCCGGTGAATCCCGCGCATTCCAGGAGCTTATTGAAAATATTGTTCATAAAATAGACCCTGAAAAAATATTCTTCAGAACAGAAGACACCGGTTACGACATAGAAATAATACTTACGGTTGAAAACAGCGCTGACAACTCTTCAAAGGATTTTGACAAAGGTGACGGGATAAGTTTTCTTGACAGTGAATTAAACCTCAGGCTTGGCAGGGGGCCTAATCTGATTTCCGGCGACACCTCATCGGATTTATGCATGATAGAGCATTCAATGTCCGCAACCGCTGATACCCTGGTATTATTCGTTGCAAAGGATAAATCCCTGGAAAAAAAGATAATTGATATTTGCCCGGACAGCCACCTGGTTAAAGAACCTGATATCCTGGTGGCAATACTTAATAATCTTTCAATGAAAGGATAAAATTGGCTTCTTTAAGCTTCAAAGGCATTATTTTTGACCTGGACGGGGTTATAACAAAAACAGCTCATATACATAACTGGGCGTGGAAAAACATGTTTGACGATTTCCTCAAGAAAAGGGCCGAAAAGGAGAAAAAACCTTTCCGCTCGTTCACTCATGAAGACGACTACCTCCCGTATGTTGACGGGAAACCCAGGTATCAGGGAGTAAAATCCTTCCTTGAATCAAGAAAAATCAAACTCCCGATGGGAGAATTGAATGATACCCCCGAAAAAGAAACCGTATACGGGCTTGGCAACAGAAAAAACATTGTGTACAAGGAAATTATCAGTAAAGAAGGCCCCGAGGTTTTTCAGTCTTCGATTAAGCTGATTAAAAGCCTCAAAGAAAAGGGTATAAAAATAGGGGTTGCCTCTTCAAGCCAGAACTGCCAGCAAATCATTCAGTTAGCCGGTATTGAGGAACTGTTTGAAACAAGGGTTGACGGCGTTGTATCATTGGAACTTGGATTAAAGGGTAAGCCAAACCCTGATATTTTCGTTCAGGCAGCGCATAACCTGGGCCTTTTACCCCATGACTGCATCATGGTAGAGGATGCCGTATCAGGAGTCCAGGCAGGCAGGAACGGAAATTTCGGGCTGGTACTTGGCGTTGCCAGGCATGATAATGAAGATGTTCTAAATACAAACGGAGCTGATATAGTTGTTAAAGATTTAAGCGCCATATCTATCAAGAACCTTGATAACTGGTTCAGAAAAGGAGTAAAAGAAGACAGCTGGCGCCTGACATACTACGGCTTCAATAAAGAAGAGGAAAAACTCAGGGAAACACTCTGCGCGGTCGGCAACGGCTATTTTGGAGCCAGGGGATGTTTTGAAGCGGAAAATGCTTCCGGGACGCATTACCCCGGTACTTATATTGCGGGGGTTTACAACAAGACCCCTACCCTTGTCCGCGGCAGGAAGATATTCAACAATGATCTTGTAAACTGCCCCAACTGGCTGCCAATAGAGTTCCGGATA
>JAUXBS010000270.1 GCA_030619245.1 Clostridia bacterium
CTTCTTCCTGAGCAAATGAAATACTACTCATTGTAAATGCGCTTGAAACAATCGCCAAAGCTAAAAATATTTTATAAAATATTGAATATTTTCTCATTATTCCCCTGTGCTCCTTCGTTCCTATACCGCCCGCATTAAGGCCTGCTGATTCTATACGCGCAATTCTTCCCAAAAATACACAAGTTGACACTGCTGCTTATTTTAGAACGTAACTTTAATTATATCCTTGAAATCCTTAATTGTCAACGATTTTAATTAATAATGTTAAGCCAATTTAGAAATGTCCGGTTTTATACCATTTAACCGGGAATAAGCAGGAAGACCCTCCACAATAAGATAAACCTGTACGGCATAGACAAATAAAACCACAAGTCACAGGTCAGGCCGCCCTGCCTGACCTGCGTTCTAAAATAGGTGTCTGTCCCTGTTTTAGGTGATAAAAAGGTTCTTGCTGGGGAAATCAGGGTCACTCGTGAGGTTTACGCCCAGCTTCCTCAACCCCGCTTCATCACCCGGGGTGGGAATATGCGTCATGTGAATTTCACAACCGCGCAGGTCTTTCAGCCTGTCCATTGCCAGTTTGGCGTCCGGGTTCGCCGTGGCGCTTATACTCAGGGCAATAAGAGTTTCCTCCAGGTCCATGCTGATTTCCTTCGCAAGCAGTATCCCCCTTTTAAGCCTTCCCACGGATTTTATTATAACAGGGTTTAACAGGTGAATATTACCGGAGATTTTAGCCAGCTCCTTTACCGCGTTTATAATAAGGCTTGACCCCGCATGCATGAGGGGAGAGTTGTTTCCCGTGATAATCCTGTTATTCTTCAACTCTATAGCCGCCCCGCAGAAAATACCCTCATTGCCCTTTCCCCTTTTCCGGGCCTCTTTAGCGGCCTGCCTTGCATGCTGTACAACGTTTCTGTCTTCCTGATTGATGTCAAGTTCCTTCATTATGATTTCCACTCTTTGAACCGTGTCCTTCTCGGTAAAACCCATAATATACTCACAACTGTACCTGAAATACCTCCTGATAATTTCCTGCTTTGCCGCCTCCCTTACTATCTTATCGTTTATAATCCCCAGTCCGGCCCGGTTAACCCCCATGTCTGTCGGAGATTTGTATATTGACTCTTCCCCCGTTATCTTTTCCAGGATATTTTTCAGTATAGGAAATATTTCCATGTCGCGGTTGTAGTTAACCGCCTTTTCATTATAACTTTCCAGGTGAAAGGAATCAATAAGGTTAAAATCCTTTATGTCAGCCGTCGCAGCCTCGTAGGCTATGTTCACGGGGTGTTTGAGCGGGATATTCCATATAGGAAAGGTTTCAAACTTGGCGTAACCTGATTTAATGTTTCTTTTGTAATCATGATAGAGTTGTGACAGGCAGGTTGAAAGCTTACCGCTCCCGGGGCCGGGGCCGGTAACTATCACCAGCGGTTTTTTCGTCTGTATGTACTTATTCGCCCCGTAACCGTTTTTGCTGACAATCAGGTCCACATCCGCAGGGTATCCCTTTATATGGGGATGGGTATATACTTTTACCTTCCGGCGTTCCAGTTTGTTCTTGAAGGCCACTGCCGACGGCTGGTTTTCAAAGCGGGTTATCACAACAGCGGTAATTTCAATCCCCCAGGCCCTTAAATCATCTATGAGTTTCAGCGCATCAACATCGTAGGTGATACCGAAATCCGCCCTTACTTTTTTTCTTTCTATGTCACCGGCATAAATACAAAGCAGGATATCCGCCTTGTCCTTGAGTTTTTGCAGCAGTTTCATCTTCACATTAGGGTCAAAACCCGGCAGTACTCTTGAGGCGTGATAGTCAAAAAGGAGTTTCCCCCCGAATTCAAGGTATAGTTTATTGTTAAACCTTTTTACCCTTTTAATGATCGCGGAGGTTTGTTCGCTCAAATATTTCTTATTGTCAAATCCTGTTTTTCCGGTCTTTGTCATAAATCAATCCCTGTTTATAGGCTATTTTACTTCCCTGCGGGAATATGTCAAGAATAATTATTTTTATAAAAACATTTGACATATATTTATGTATTTGATATATTCCTAAAACTTCGGTATAACACCGCAAAAGGACTGCTATGAAGGGAACACTAATTCTGGAAGACGGAACTTGC
>JAUXBS010000027.1 GCA_030619245.1 Clostridia bacterium
CGGACTCTGAATATATTTCCATTGTTTCGAGCCAGCATTCATATTCTTCATAACTCATCAGTATCGCTTTTGCCTGTCCCTGATCAGAAATAACGTATTTTTCAAACTTATTATTTACATTGTCTATAAGTTTCTTAAAAACTTCTTTTGCCTGTTCTATGGACATATTTTTTGTTGACATCGCAATTATCCTCCTCTTGATTTGAAATTCTTAATATAAGTATAATATACTCTTGTTATGAGAATGCGAGTTTAATGTAAGATTTGTGTAAGATATTTTTCCCGGTTCCGGTTTCCCGGGCATTTATTCACAAAAACATTTTACAGAAAAACATTGACATTTTCCGTCTTATCAATTATACTTTCCTTTAAGAGGAAACCATGCTGGATCTGATTAAATCACCGGAAAGAAAATCCAAGCGCAGGAAAATCATTGCTGTGGTTGACCTGTATAAATCAGCATCAAGCCCGCCTGTCGGACAGGGCTGTTTACTGGACATCAGCATAGGCGGCGCTTCCATAGAAAGCGATGTGGTTTTCCAGGAACTCAACTATATAATAATAAACATCCCCCTTTCATCAAACAGCAGGTACTCAATAGGCGGCAAAATCCTCCGCGTGGAGAACCTGCCATTGCACACTTTCAGGTACGGCATAAAATTCGGGGACCTCGGGTTAATGGATCGCCTGGAACTTTTCCGGAAAGTCGTCCCCCTTCTGCTTAAAAAAAAGAAGTAAGTTGAGAAAAGGCATGAACAATGATATTCCGTATTAAAGTCTTCTCCAGTTTCAGTTCCGCCCACAAGTTAAACGAATACAGGGGGAATTGCGAAAACCTGCATGGGCATAACTGGAAGGTACAGGCAGAAATTTCCTGTTCCGTACTTGATGATGCAGGCCTGGCAATGGACTTCCATGAACTCAAACAGTACCTCAACAGTATAATAAAAACACTGGATCACAAGTACCTGAATGAATTGAAACCCTTTAAGAATACCAACCCGACTTCAGAGAATATAGCAAAGTACATTTTTGAAAATATTTCTAAACTTATCAACAAAAAACAGGTAAAACTTGAATCAATATCAGTGTGGGAAACAGACACCTCCTGCGCGACATATTCACAACAGTGAAACGGACATCCTTTAATAAATACAAACCTTACAATAATATGAAAAGAGCCATAGTACTACTCTCCGGCGGGCTTGACTCGGCAACAACCTTATGGATTGCAAAAAAACACTACAAACCCTTATGCCTTATTTTTGATTACGGCCAGCGTCACAAAAAGGAAGTAAATCACGCAAAAAAGATAGCGGCAGAAGCAAAGTGCGTTTATAAGGTTATGAAAATAGGCCTTCCGGGAAAAACCGACTCGCTTACGAATTTAAGTAAACCCCTGCCGGTAAACCGTTTAACAAAAAATATGGGAAAATCTATCCCTGCCACTTACGTCCCCGCAAGGAACATCATATTCCTGAGCTTTGCAGTCTCCTACGCGGAGACAGTAAACGCGGAAGCGGTTTTTATCGGGGCAAATGCAGTTGATTTTTCCGGTTACCCTGACTGCACACCCGGGTTCTTCAGGGCCTTCAACCGGGCAATAGAAAAAGGCACGAAATCAGGTGTTAATTCAAAATCAATTATTATTAAAACCCCCATAATCAATAAAACAAAAGCAGAAATAATACGGATCGGCAGAAAACTCAAGGTTCCCTATGAACTTACCTGGTCCTGCTACAGGGGCGGCGTAAAACCATGCGGCAAATGCGACTCCTGCCTGTTAAGGGCAGAAGGCTTTAAAAAGGCAGGCATGAAAGACCCTGCCGCAAGCCGGAGCCAACGAACGGAGCGCGGATGAAAACGTCTTTCAAGGAAATCTTCTCATCAATCCAGGGTGAAGGCATTTACCTGGGTTACAGGCAGATATTCATAAGATTTGCAGGGTGTAACCTTAAATGCGGTTTTTGCGATGAGAAGCTAAAACCGGAAAAATTCAGCCTTACACCCGCTTCCCTGTTGACCAGGATTAAATCACTGGAAAAAAGCTCGGGGCCGCATCACAGCATATCACTAACCGGCGGGGAACCCCTGTTGCGCGTGGAGTTTCTGCGGGAATTCCTTCCCGGGCTCAGGAAATCAGGTTTCACCGTTTACCTTGAAACAAACGGAACGCTTGCAAAAAACCTTAAGCAACTCCTGGAATACTTTGATATAATAGCAATGGACATCAAACTGCCTTCTTCCACCGGTGACAAAAAGACCTGGAAGGAACACGCGGAGTTCCTGAATATCGCAAAGAAAAAAGACCTGCTGATAAAGGTTGTTGTATGCGGGAATACATCAAAGAGTGATTTTAAGAAAGCGGTTAACCTGGTCAAAAACACTAACAGGGATATCCCCTTCATAATACAGCCGGATAAAAATACCCGGGCCGCTGCGCCCCTGCAGGCCCTGGCATTGAGGGAACTCAATAACGTCAGGGTAATCCCTCAGGTACATAAAATAATGGGAGTGAGGTAAAATGAAAAAGAAATCAGCTTACGAAGGATTGCAGGACAGTATAAAAAAACTGAAAACCCCGAAAATTGATACCTTCAAAAACATCTACACCGAAAGGAATTACAGGATAACGATTGAAACCCCCGAGTTCACCTGTATCTGCCCCAGGACCGGTTTGCCTGATTTTGCCACGATTACTATAAAATACATACCGGAAGAATTGTGCGTGGAATTAAAGTCCTTCAAGGAATACATCGTTTCATTCAGGGAACTGGGAATATTCCATGAGAACGCCGTAAACAAAATACTTGAAGACCTTGCAAAGGCGGTAAAACCCAGATGGCTGCGCGTTGAAGGCGTATTCAACACCCGGGGAGGGCTGCAGACAACCGTATCCGCAAAATACAAAAAGAATAAAAAACACTAATCCACGACTCCGCCTGTCTTTAATTATGGCTCTTCACCGGAATTGCAGGTGGGTATGGAAGAATAATAAATCAGTAATAAGATAGTAATAATAATGTTTTAGAAAGGTTAAACCTGAAGGAATGGGAACGGAAAATAATTTTTATTACAGTATTAATCCGCTCCATCCAGTCTCTTTAACGCCATAATGGCTCTTTCAAATTCCGGGTCCAGTTTCACGGCCTCTTTGTACCTGTTTTTTGCCTCTCCGAACATGCCCCTGTATTCACTGACACTGCCAAGATAGTAATATGCTTTTACAAATCCAGGATCAACATCCAGCGCCTTCCTGAACTGCTCTTCGGCCAGGTCAAATAAATTCTTGTTCATGTATATAATCCCGAGATTATTATAGGCGTCCGGCACGGCCGGGTCCAGTTCTATTGCCTTCCTGCATTCCTCTATGCTCTTGTCATACATCTTCATGGCATTATATACAATTGCAAGCCCGTTGTGCGCCCTGGCATACCCGGGGTCTATTTCCAGTACTTTTTGATAAGCCCTGAAAGCAAAATCATAAGCCCTTTTCTTCCTGTAATCGGTCCCGAGCTTGAAGTAATAGAACTTGAGTTCGTTCCTGGCGCTGTCAAGGATGGGAGGGAGCCTCCTGTCTTCAGGATTTAATTCAAGCGCTTTTTTATACTCATTAACCGCGTTTTCAAGCTTCCGGTTTGAGGAAAGGACCTGGCCTTTTATTACATGCCCTGTTGACCTGAAATATTTATCCAGTATATTTCTTGTCTTATCCTTACTGCCCTCATCAATATTCACCAGCAGCGGGAATACCTTCTTCCTGCGCCTGTTCAGCTCCTTGAGGTTCTCCCTCCAGGTTTCTCCCGAAGGCATCGTCAGGTTGCGCGGCGCGGAAAACTCAAGGACAGGCCTGTCATCAGTAATTACTGCATCGTTCTTAACATACTCATCCATTGCCCCCTCATCCATCACAAATGAATCCAGCAAGGCAAAGACATTATCATAGTTGATTATCCTGAGGTCTTCCTTTACCTCCTCCCTGCCCATTCTTTTCTTCAACCGCTTAAAATCAATGCTCAGCTCTTCCCGCGTTCCTATCAAAATACTTTCAGAACCCACGAACCACATGGTAGTATGCGGGAACACTTCTATGAAAGTCTTAAGGAGCATCCCGTAGTCATCCTTTGAAAGCGCATGCATCGGAGCCCACTGGCACATGACACCATCCTCCGTGAGCTTCTCCCTGCATAATTCATAGAAATCCCTTGAATAAAAATCAACCGCATGCGAAAGATACGGGTGCATCGGCTCCAGGGTAATAACATCATACTCCTTATCCGTACAAAGCAGGTAATTCCTGCCGTCATCAACAATAAGGTTGAATCCCTCCCTGTCCAGTATATTATTGTTCACGTCGGCATAATACGCGCCCGCTTCAACTACCGCAGGCGAGATTTCAACACAGTCCAGCTCATCCACCCCGTGCCTGTATATGGAACCGCAGGTAGTGCCGGTGCCAAAACAAATAACAAGCACCTTTTCCGGATTATTCGCCAGCAGTACGGGCAGGTGCCCCAGCATGCGCATGTACTCGTACTTCTTTGTCCCCGCGGCATTAAAACCGTCTATATTAAGATTCCTGTTCCCGTCAACGTCAAGAACGGTTACCGTTGCGGTTGCATCCTCCCTGTAAAACAGGATATCAACGGGGTTTTTTGCCTTCTGCACTATCACGCTGCTAAGGATTATCGGTTCACCCACAGGTATAAAAACAACAAATGCGGCAGCAACACAAAGCGCGGAAACCGTGAAAATCTTTTTAAACTTTTTTTCAGCCAGGGGATTATAGAGCACCGCAGCGCAACCTGCAAGAATATTGATTAACCCGATAACGAGAATACTCCTCTGTATCCCCGCGAGAGGTATAAGAATAAACCCCGCCGCCAGGGAACCAAATATACTGCCAACCGTATTACTGGAGTAAACACTGCCGACTGCCCTGCCTATGCTCTTCATGCTGCCTGTATATATCCTGATTACAAGGGGAAATGCGCCGCCCATGAGGAACGTCGGCAGGAACATGACAATGAAACATGCCGCGAACCTCAAACCAAGCCATTTAGACCAGTCCATCCCTGATTTGTTTATGATATAGTTAATTTTTCCGAAATACAGGATAGACAGCACTGCGAATACGCCGATGAGCACCTCCACCAACCCCAGTAACGTTAATGGATTTTTTACCCTGTCAGAAATCTTCGCAAACAATAAACTACCCAGCGCTATACCGGTCAGGAAGGTAACCAGCATCATGCTGAAAGCATAGGTATTGCTGGTAAGGAAGAACACCATTACCCTTGACCACAGCACTTCATACGCAAGCGCGCAGAACCCTGAAACAGCAAACACGGCAAGCGCAAGGCGTCCCGTTTTCCCGGAATACTTTAAAACAGGGATGGCTTCAGGTTTCCCCTCATCGGGCTCGCCATCAACCCCGGCCTTCCCGCAAACAAGCAGAATAACAGCAGCAATAACAAGGTTAACCGCCCCTGCAAGCAGTATGGTATTCCTTACCCCCGCCTTTTCAATGAGGATAAAACCGGCAATAAAGCAACCTGCCACCGCGCCCAGTGTGTTTATCCCGTAAAGCCGTCCCGCGCTCCTGGAGAGTTTTTCATATTTCCTGACGAAGTACTTGCTTACAACGGGGAGTGTCGCCCCCATTAAAGTTGCCGGAACGAGCAGTACGAGAAATGATGCCAGCAGGCGCGCGGCTGATAAAACGTAGAAACCGGAATTGAACCACCTGTAAAGCGCAATATAAACAACTTCAAGCCGGCCTAACATAAACGGTACCAGGAGGGCTGAAATTCCTATACCCGCTTCCAACAGGGCATATACTTTCAGGGGTTTCCCATGCCTGTCAATATACCTTCCGAAGAAAAAAGAACCAAGTGCAAGGCCCGCCATGTAGGAGGCCAGGACAGTGCTCACAGCAAAAACGGTTGTTCCAAAGACAAGGCCCAGCATACGGGTCCATACCACTTCATACACAAGCCCGCAGATTCCTGAAAGAAAAAATGAGATTATTAATAAAGTATATACCATGTTTTTGCTCTTCCATATCATTTATAAGTTAACGCAGGCTAAATTCAGTAAGACCCCGTGGGTCACTGACCTTTTAACTACTATATGTAAAATTTAAGGGTAGCCGCAACCTTAAGATTGCGTTAAATATTGAAATTCTTATACAATCAATTATACTAAATTAACCAGGTTTTGTCATTCACATTTTTATATTTTCTCCGGAATCTGCTAATGCCAATAAAGGAAGAATAAGGAATACAGGGTAAGGTAATAATAAATAGATATGGAGCCCCACGGGTTTACACCCGTGGTTTTCTGGAAATCGGGATAAAAAGTATTTGGGGGTACAATATTTCGGCCTGGCTTGTTACTCTACAAACAACCTATCTAACAGTTATATTCCCGTATACTTCACTATTTATATTTACTGTTGCTTTTTTTATTAACTCTTCCAAAAACTTCTTATATTTCTCATCCACAAGATTTTGCCTGACGACATCCCTGACCAGACTATACGGTTTATACCGGTTTTTTATTCTTTTAACGCACTTAATAAAATAATATCCCTGGCCGGAATCAAATATTTTACTTATACCACCCTGTTCCAATTCCAGGGCTTTTTCTTTTAACTCATAATTTGCTATTTCGTCAGCTCTTGCGGTTTCTTCAGAAAATGTCAGTTCATCCCTGCAGACATTCTTAAATTCATCAGACCCGCCCCCCTTCATTATTCTTGCTTTTACATCTTCAAGAATGGAAAGAGACTTATTCCCGGGCATTTTCTTTTCGCCTTTATGATCAATTGAGTATACTTGTATTTCAATTAAATCATCATTTTTGTACAAAATTTCTTTTTTGTCTTCATAATACCGCTTTATTTCATCTTCCGTTACTGCGAGCTCATCTTCCGCAAGTTTTTCCTTGAGTTTAATGACCATAAGCCTTAATAAATGATTAAAATACTGGTCTTCACCATACTGGACAGGGCCATAAATAATCTCATTGTTTTCAACAGCTTTTTTTCTTGCAATATTATCCTTTTTAAGTTTTACCAGGAAAGACGAATAACTTATATCACTCACTGTGCCTTTCTGCATGGCAATTACCTGCTGTACCTTCACCCGCACACATTGCTCAAGAGCCAATCTCCTTATCATATCCAGTGGGGTTTCATCTCCATGTTTTTTATCCCAGAAATCCCCCCCCTGTTTAACGCCATATTTTTTATAAAAGTAATTAAATACTCCAGCCCTATTCTTATTGATATTACGCTGAAATTCTTTAACTGATATATGCTCTCCATTCACGCTTGCAACGAAAGAATTGCCAGCTTCTGTTGTTCCGCTTATAACAATAATTATAAGCAGTGCCGGTATTAATGTTTTTTTAAGCTTTAACATATATAACCATCTATCCAAAATCACACGAGTCCTTTAAATTTTGGAATATAAGAAAAAATCCTCCTTCATATAGTATAATGCACTAATATTCCTGCGTTAAAACTCATCTAACAATCACAAACTTGCTTGTTTTATGAATAGAGTTCCCTCCTGTATCCGTCGCAGTTACCCTCCAGAAATACACCCCTGATGCCAGATTATTATTGCCATTATCCAGGCAATTCCAGGCACCGTCTACCGGTATCTCGTTATAGCCTGCAGGCATACTCTCCTTATCAAAGCTCTTCACCAGCCTGCCGGATACTGTAAAGATATCCACCTTTACTTCCGCCGCATCTGTAAGCTGGAACGTGAACACCACTTCTCCCGTTGTGGGATTAGGATATGCCGCCATATCAATTATATCTATCGCGCTGTCAGAGCCCATAAGGCAGTATACCGAGAAGTGCTTTACCATAACCTTTACATAACCTTTATCCTTAAACACTTCCTGGTCTCCCGGGACCCTTCCCCAGTATTCACCTGACTCATCCAATACGTATATCCTGAGAGAATCTTCATTAACTCCTTCTATATCCGATTTTGTATAGTATAGCCTTAACTCTATCTCTTTATCTATATCCTCTTCTCCCATCAAAGTCCCTGTAATTCTGTACACATCTATCCCTGTTGCCGATTCTCTTATATTCTTAAGCACCATTTCTTTTCCGGTTGCTATATCTATTTCATCATCTGCCGGGTTCTCGTTTATTACTATATAACCATCCTCTGTAAATGTACTGCCCTCAAACACTACCTCAATGTCCCCAACCTTTATAGTGCCCCCTCCCGGAGGGATTTTATTACCAATGGGGTATGTAATCACGAACTCCGCCTCTGATGCCTCCGAAGCAGTATTGTTCTGGTCATAACCGTATACCCTGTACCAGTAGCTGGTTCCTGCTTTCAGTCCTGTATCTGTATAACTCTCCTGGGTAACTGTATCCGTATCCGCGGCTATCTCGTAATCGGTTCCGTTCTCAGACCTCTCAACCTTATACCTCTCATGGCTGGCATCACCTGTCCAGGTCAGGCTTATATCATGTTTATTTACAGTCTCTATAACAAGATTAGTCGGAGCCGGTATCGCTATTATCACATCCACCGAACCTTCCGTAAGTCCCGCTCCGGCTGCAGTTACAGATGCCGTTCCTGTTGTAGTACCCGACATAAGTTCTATCGTGGCGAGCCCGCCCGCTGCCGCTTTCTCAAGAGTGCCCTGCAGAGTCCCTTCACCGTTTAAACTGAACGTTATCATGTTGGCCGCGCTGGTTACCGGGGTATCATCCGCTTCGCATATGGTTGATGTTATAAGCGATGTTGACGAACCATTCGCAATTATAGACAAAGGCGCCGCGATTGAAAGAAGCTTCACGGGAGCGGGTATTGTGGTTACCTCTACCGTACCATCCGTTAAGCCTGCCGATTGTGTTGTCACTACCGCCGCGCCCGAACTGGTTGTTGATTTCAATTCCACCGTGGCTATACCTGCTATTGCCGCCTTTTGTGTCGTAGCCAACAACGTCCCGTTACCGGAAACGCTGAAAGTTACGGCGTTGGCCGCGCTGGTTACCGGGGTATCATCCGCTGCGCATATGGTTGATGTTATAAGCGATGTTTCTATACCATCTGCAAGTATTGACAATGGCAATGCCGTGTTTATTATTTTTACGGGATCCATTGCTGTAATAAAATTCTGGTTTGAACAATATGTCCCGGATGAATCACTGTCGTCCCAGGCCATTACCTTCCAGTAATAGGTAGTATCCCAACTAAGCGCCGTACCCGCATATACAGCGCTTGCCGTGGAAGTACTATACTTGCCGCTGTCCCACAGGTCTCCTATATCTGAATCAAGACTGGCCTCGGTTGCTGCAATAAGCAGCTTATAGGCGCTCTGCGTGTCACCTCCGTCAGTATCCGAGAACGTCCAGGAAAATTCCGGCGTAAGCGTAGCGACATTAACCGGGTTGGTACTGCCCTCGCATAACGGCTCTAACGGCGCGTCCGGCGGCGCGTTTACTATCAGAGCATATTCCACTTCCACGTACAGTTGCGTTACCCTCATCTCACTTGCCCAACCGCCTGTTTTAAGGGATTTTATCCCTACCTCAAGGCTGTCTATATCCGCCCATGTCCACTCAGCGGCTGTATCGGGGTTCGTTGCCCAGTTGTCAGTGTATTCGTCATAAACTCCTGTCGGCAATGCCAGCGCGCCGTCATATGACGTCCCCC
>JAUXBS010000118.1 GCA_030619245.1 Clostridia bacterium
ATTATATGCTGGCAATTTCAACAGATCCCGGATTCAAGAAAGCAGGACTGGAACCGGTAATAAACAAAATCAGGGTAAATTTCGCTGACTTAACCAGACATCACTTTGATCCGGGAATGCCCCGAACTACAAACATCGGGGAAGGATTGTTTAGTCGTATTGATTCAAAGATCAACTGGATTAAGTTCAGTAGAAAGAATTTTTAACTAACTTTTTTAATACGCCACCTAACATTTGTTAGGTTTGTTGTCACGGGTTTTTCGTTGTCTTTCTGAAAATATGTGTGAGTGGGAAGAGTGGGGAACTGAGGTGCTGCAATCTATTACTTCTGAGCATTATAATCTATTTCTGTTTTAGTTTTGTGTTTATTCAATTTTACATTTATAAATTTTATCAGTATATGAATCGCATATCCAAAGATTTTCTCCTGCCCATGTTACACCATTTGGTCCTAAATTAGGACAGTCGTATTCTTCTGCTACTGATAATGTCGTGTCCATATTGTGTTTGTAAATTATATCTGAAGACGAATCACACGACCATATATTTGTTCCATCCCAACCTAAACCCGATGGAATAGAATTAGGGCTATTATAAGTTACGGCTACAGATAATGTTGCATCATCCATATTATGTTTGGATATTTTAGCTAAGCCACAATCACAAGACCATATGTTAGTTCCATCCCAAGCTAAACCGAATGTATTATTGCCAGGACTATAATATATAGCAGCAGTTGATAATGTTACATCCATGTTGTGTTTATAGATTTTGTTAGCAGTAGTACTAGTGTCACAGGACCAGAGGTTAGTCCCATCCCAAGTTAATCCTCTTGGTCTTCCACCAGGACTATCATAAGTTGCAATTATTGATAATGACTCATCCATATTGTGCTTATAGATTTTATTAGTATAATCATCACAGGACCAAAGATATGTATCATCCCAGGCGAAACCTCTTGGAATATTAGCAGGACTATTATAAATTGCAATGATTACTAATTCTTTTTCTCCTTCTATCTCGTCTTCTGCTTGTAAAACTATATCCAGATCAATATTCCTTGAAGAACAATTAAACCCACTAAACAATGTAGATCTCATGGTTGCATTTTTTTGTTTTTGGGTGTATCCATCTTTAGACACAATAAGCAAATATAGCCCGTTATCCATTTTATCTGTAGTATATTTCCCTTCTTCATTTGTTTTGACTTCTGTTACATCCGCTTGACCTTCTAACGGTTCTGTCTTCACTTTTGCACCATGAATTGGCTTGTCGTCTTTATCCTTTACCTTGCCTTCAATCCTGCCTTTTGGAACAAAAAGTCCACCGATAATTAACAACATCAAAATTATACTTAAAATAAAGATTTTTATCTTTTGCATTTTTGGCTCCTTTTCTGAAAGTTTATAACTATAGAAATTATACCACTATAATATGGTTCTTGCAAGGAATTTATGCGATTTTTATTAATGCTCAATGCGCAATACTGTCTTTGAGTGGAGTGCAATAAAATCGATAAGTCGTGCTGGCAAGGGTTTTTCGTTGTCTTTCTGAAAATATGTGTGCGTGGGAAGCGATTTGAGAGATTTAAATTAAGTGGGTGGTGTGTTTGTATGGGGCAATTCAAATGCGGTTCAAGTTTTTGTTAGTTTGTATTTTATTAAATCTTCCTTTGATAATTCCATATATACTGTAACTGTTGAATTAGACGCAGTCATTCCAATATAAACAATTTCACTTGCTGGTATGTTACCTGTATACTCTGTAATTGTTCCTGAATTACCATCTACCCCATCTTTTCCGTCTGCCCTTCCTTTCCTTTTACTCTGATTATTCTATAAATGGCAGGGACTGGTTACATGGTATATTTCTGAAGGGTTTTTGGGACGTACCATTTTATAAAATTATACCCTATTCCTATGGGCGCAACTTTAATTCCATGAATCCTGCTGCTTATAGCAGGCAGGGCGTCTCCAACGTAAAGGAAAGTATAAGGCTGGTCTTCGGCAAGTATTGCATGTATTTTATGATATATTATCTTCCTTTTTTCCCTGTCAAAGGTTTCCCTGCCTTCTACCAGCAGACTGTCGACTTCGGGATTATTATAAGAAACGAAGTTATACTGCCTTTCCTTTATCTGGGAGGAATGCCATATACTATAGCAGTCCGGGTCCCTGGACAGGCTCCAGCCGATTATTACAGCTTCAAATTTCTTTGGATGAATGTATTCTTCTAAAAAAGCGCTCCATTCAATGATACGTATGCTTACCTTGATGCCGACCTTCTTGAGGTTTGACTGGATTATTGAAGCGCTTAACTCCCGTTCTTTGTTGCCGTGATTGGTCATTATAGTGAATTTAAAGGGTTTTCCGTTCTTATCAAGTATGCCATCGTTATCTGAATCCACCCAGCCGCATTCTTCAAGTAACATCTTAGCTTTACCTGGATTGTATTCGTATCTTCTTACATTTGGGTTATAAGCCCAGGATTGTTCAGGAAAAGGCCCTGTACAGATATTTCCCAGTCCCAGCAGTATTCCATCTATAATTTCCTTCTTATTAACTGCATGGGAAAGCGCCTGCCTTACCTTTTTTTCTTTGAATAAATAGCAGCTAAGATTGTAGCCGAGGTAAGTATAGCCGAAACTTGAATACCTGAACTTGTTGTACGCTTCCAGGAATTCCGGGGTATTGGTTTCCTTTTCAAACTGGTCAGGGGTCAGCCCCATTGAATCAATACCGCCCTTGCTTAATTCCATGAACTGGACTGCCTTGTCCGGGATTATCCTGTATATAATCCTGTCCAGGTACGGCTTTCCTTCAAAATAATCGGGGTTTGCTTCAAGGACAATCTGCTCGTCTGTTTTCCATTCTATGAATTTATATTTTCCTGTCCCGACAGGCTTCCTGTTCGCGGGGTGTTCCATGTTGAATGGACTGCCTTCGTATATATGCTTTGGGACTATTCCCATTCCCCAGCTTTCCAGCGCGGGTGAAAAAAGTTTACCGTAAGTTATCCTGACGGTGTAATCATCCAATACTTCAAACTTTTTTACCAGTTTGAAATCCGAGGCATAAGGCGTCATTACATCCGGGTCGATTAGTTTTTTATACGTGAATTCAACATCCCCTGCGGTAAAGGGGACGCCGTCATGCCATTTTACGCCCCGGCATAAATGGAATGTCAGCACCAGGCCGTCATCGGAAACGTCCCAGGACTCGGCAAGTTCTCCGGTCAGAACGATATCCTTGTCATACTTGACCAGGCCGTTGTATACATAGCCGTTAATTGCGCCCGAGGCGCTGTCAGTTGCAAGTATCGGGTTAAGAACGCTGGCATCGCCTATGGACGCTTCTATATAAATGTCGCCATAGGCTGGCTCGGTGGAAAATGCAGGCGTTTTCTTCCCCTCCGGGCGGCCCTTGCACCCTGTAAAAATAATAAGCAGTATTAAGAATAACGGTATTAATGAAGGGGACTTACTTCCTTTTGTACTTTGTTTTTCTGAATAGTTCATCTTTTAACCCCGCGTTTAAATTTAGATTTCTGTATTCGGTTGACTGCATTATATCGCCGTTAATGTCATAGAAAACAAATTTCAATAACAGCAGTCTTTCCCTGTCAACCCATACAAGTTCTTTTGCGATTGAAGCTGTTTGAGCAATATCTTTAGAGATAAGTTCAATTACCAGTGTTTTAATGCCGTATAATTCATCCTCCTCAATGAGCCTGCTGTCAAAATTGTCAATATTTTCAATGTGCTTATCTAAAAAGTAGTCACCTGCCGATTCGTGGACAGTAAAACCGTTAAGTCCGAGTATTCTCCTGTCATAAGGGTCAAGCGTAAACGTGAAATGCGATAAGAGCCCTCTGCCGGGTTTCACCTTAACCTTCCCTTTCCCGTATATAAGAACTGTGCCTATATTATTATCTCCGCCAATGATGTCCATTCTTATTTTGTTTGGTTTTTTATAGTAAAAGTTATACGTGTAGTTTTCATGTTTATCGTCCATGGACTGGTAGTCAACCATTACGCATTCATAATCGTCTATCTTATCAAATCTCTCGCGCATATCAACAAGAAGCTGTGTAACATCATAAGCCTGCGCAAGGTTTGTTATTAGAAAAAAGATAAATGCAATTATTATTGTTTTCATTCAATTAACCACTATGCCGGCATAACCCACAACCGAGGAATAATCACCGGATGCGTCCCCGCTCGTGTTGTAAATAACCAGTTCCGCTTTCTTTGCCCCGAGTGTTTTTGCGGCAAACAGCATGACTGCCACCGGCCCTGAACCGCACATGGAGATATTATTGACGGAAACGGCGTTTAAAAGGCCTTCGGGGCTAAGTTTAACAATTTCATCGATGGCAAGCCGGTCCTTTTTCTTCGCGGTTTCCTGCGGCTCATAATGGCTCATGTCGGAGGATGCGACGATGAGGACATTGTCATTTGATTCAATTGAACCGGCTATGGCTTTCCCCAGCGCCCTGCAGGTTTTAATGCTGGAATCCTTCATGCATATAGGTACGATGGTAAATTTCTTTTTAAAGTACTGCATGAACGGCAGTTGCACCTCCAGCGAGTGTTCATAAGCCTGGGCTTCTTCATCTTCCTCCATTATATTCTTTGCGCCCGCGAGTATTAACCCGGCGAGTTTGCCGTTTATCTTTATGTTTCCGTTTGGCATGGCCCATTCACCGCCTGTGATGATTGAGGTTTCTGCGCCCATCCCTGTATGGTTCGGGCCTATTATGATAAACGTGTCAGGCATTTTAATTCTTGAATACACCGCGCCTGCCGCTTTCCCTGAGTACATAAAACCCGCGTGCGGCGCTACGATACCTATAGCTTTTTCCTTTGTTGATTCCTTTATTATATAACTTTCAACATCCTTTTTCAGCGCTTCCGGGCCGGCAGGATAAAAACTCCCCGCCTGGGCGGGATTTCTTACAATACTCATATCGCGCCTCCTGTGTTTTCTGGTTGATTATAGATATTTTGG
>JAUXBS010000033.1 GCA_030619245.1 Clostridia bacterium
CACCGCCTTCTCAGACATCCATTCGGGAGCCGCCCCGGCTATGGGCATATCAGAAATATCCTCTCCAAGCCCGCCTTCCTTTACCATGTTCGTTAAAACCATGAGTATCCTGCTTATATCAACACAGGAACCCAGGTGCAGGACAGGAGGGATACCCACGGTATCGCATATCTCCTTAAGCCCCTTGCCGCAGTACTTCAACGCCTTCTCTGAATCAAGCAAGCCGGCTTTGGCATCTGCTATTGCAGAGCAGCCGGTAGTTACAACAATAACGTCGTTTTTCAATAACTCCTTTGCCATTTCAACATGTCCGAAATCATGTCTTATCTTGGTATTATTACACCCCACTATGGCAGCAGCCCCCCTTAACCTGCCTGATATGATTGCGTCATTTAACGGCCTGTAAGTAGCCCTGTACTTACCGCCGAGTATCGTTGCAATATTCTCGGCAGTGAAACCGGCTACCATATCCGTTGTTTCCTTTGGGATAACAACCCTCTTCCTGTCCCTGTTCTTGAAGTTTTCCACTGCTATTTTAATGATTTTCTTTGCCATGGGCAGCGCCTCTTCCTCGCTGAACTGGAGGTGCTCAACATCTGGGAACTTCGCCTTGGGTGAAGTTGAAATAACCTTTGTATGATAACAACTCGCAACCCGTCCGACAGACGGCATTATACACTGGACATCCACAAGCATCAACTCCACCGCTCCCGTAGCAATCGCAAGTTCCTGCTGGAGGAAATTCCCCGCGATGGCTATGCCATGCCTCATAAGAATTTCATTGGCAGTACAGCATATTCCCGCCAGGTTTATTCCCTTTGCCCCGTTAGCCTTCGCCAGTTTCAGCAGTTCCGGGTCCTGCGCCGCCGCAACCACCACATCCGACAATGTCGGTTCATGGCCATGAACGATTATGTTAACCTCGTCCTCCTTCAATACTCCAAAATTCACCATTGAACGTACCGGCACCGGACTGCCGAAAAGCACATCAGACAGTTCAGTGGCAATCATTGAGCCGCCCCAGCCGTCGCCAATGGACGCTCTCAATCCATGCATAATCAAATGTTTCGCGTCATTATCAACCCCTATATGGGTTCTGTGCATTATCTCAACGATTTCCCTGTCAATACCCCTCGGCATTATCCCGTGTTTCCTCCATATTGCCTTCCTTGCCTCGGGAGCCCTCTGGACGAATTTCAGTTCACCGTGCTGCTGTCCGAACTCGGCAAACAATGCTTCCGCGACATCCTTTGCTATTTCTTCTTTCTTCCTTCCTTCAACCTTTATACCAAGCTCCACGGCAAGCGCTTTCAGTTTTTTCTCATCCTTTATCTCATATCCTTTTGTCTTACCCTCGGCAGTAATCAATAAAGTATGGGCAATGTCTCTGCCGTGGTCCGAGTGCGCGGCAGCGCCGCCCGCAATCATCCTTATCAGGTTCCTGGCCACTATGATATCCGCCGTAGCTCCGCAAACTCCCCTGTCAGGGCCTTCTCCAAAAGGGTCTATCCTGCACGGGCCCATGGTGCATATCCTGCAGCAAATGCCAAGTTTACCGAAACCGCACTGCGGCTGAAGGGCGTCATAGCGGTCCCAGGCAGTACTGATATTTTCTTTATCCGTTATTTTCAGCATCTGCTGTGACGCTTTGTCTATACTTCTGTCTTCTGGTTTCATTCTATTCTCCTTCTAAATTTTATTTTCTATATTTCTTATAAGAGTTTTAAACATACCTATTTTATCATTGCTGATTTTATCCACTAATTTTTTATTATACTCAATAAATCCTAATATGTCAATTTTCCCAATATTTTTTTCTATTGAATCCTTATCAGCGCTGCTTTGTATTTTATTCGCTACCGCGAATATTTTTTTTATTTTCAAATCACCCGCAAGTTTCTTTATCCTTAACGCTGTTTCAATGCTCCTTAAGCCGGGTTCTACGACTATAATCAGGGCATCCACGCTTCCCGACGTCCCCCTCCCGAGGTGTTCCACGCCCGCCTCCATGTCCATTATCAGCGTTTCCTCCCTGCCTATAATAAGATGTGTCATCAATGCCTTTAAAAGAGAATTCTCAGGGCAGTAACAGCCGGTCCCCGCCTTCTTTATACTGCCCATCACCAGCAGTTTTATGCCTTTCTGCTCCACACAGTACTTATCCGGAATATCATCCACTTTTGGATTCAGCTTGAAAAATCCGCCCTTTTCGCCCGCTCGCTCTTCAATTAACTCCTTCATCTCCGAAACTGGCGTTATTTTACCGGGAGCGCTGAATTCCAGCGTTGCGGCAAGGTTTGAATCAGGGTCAGCGTCAATGCCTATAACCTTCTTATTTTCACTGGCGAGCGCAAGCAGAAGGCCCGCGCAGAGCGTTGTCTTTCCAACCCCTCCCTTGCCTGAAACCGCTATCTTCATTTCGCCGCCTTCTTCCGCAATTCTTCGGATACTTCCCTGTTTATACGCATCACTTTCTCTGCCGTTTCAACCTCCATACTGCCCACCCCGCAGCTTGGAGTTATCAGGCATTGTTTCAGTAATTGCCCTTCTGTAATTCCTTTACCGGAGAACATATTCAGCCCTTCCTTAAACCTTTTTATGAGGTTCTCGGCAGTCTCGTTTTTTATATCTTCAGAGCTTGGGACTATACCCCAGGCAAGGCACTTCCCATTGTTCAAGTATTCCTTTAACTTTTCAGGATAGAGTGTCATGGATTCCATGTAATTATAGGCATCGAAACTTATAATATCAATATCCGTATCCATGAGTATTGACCAGTCTGTATTGCCGCAGCAGTGAATACCCGCTATGGCCTTCTCTGAGTGGATTGCCTCTATAACCTCATTCAGGTACTTTACCACATCCTCCCTGCTCAAGGATACAAAAGATGAGCCAAAAGAGGTAAGGTAAGGCTCATCAATAAATAATATCACACTTGAAACCCCGGTTTCCTTCACCAGTTTCCTTATCTGCCACCTTGCTTTCATGGCGCAGGTTTTTACAACAACGTCGCCAAGCTGGTCATTGTACAGTATTGCTTTATTGTCCTGGTCCGTTACGGTCAAGCCGAAGCTTACAGGCCCTGTCACCTGTCCCTTTATATACTTGATGCCTGAATTCCTTCCTGAGGACTTCATTTCTTCCATCAGGCCGTAAAGGCCTGCGGAATGGTCCGGATTTATGGCAAACCATTCCACGTCATCAGCTATTATCTTCCCGTAGAACTTCTCGAGCTCAGCGGTTATATCAACATCCGTTTTAAACCATCCCTTTTTCTTTGCCTCGTCAATGACAAGGCAGGGCATGTTCTCGCTGTATTGAACGTACATGTTCTCCTTAAAACTTATTTTAGGCAGCTGCGGCCAGACAGGTATCTCCGGCAGTAAATCAAGGACCAGACGGCAGGCCTTTTTTACGTCAACGTGCGGTAAACTGCTGATTGAGGTTGCAAGACAATTAAATTCCATAAAACACCTTCCCTGTTTTAAGACCTTGCTCCGCTTATTAGTATCGTAACGGATTCTGCCGGGACAACTGTAAATTCCTTGCATACTGCCGGCACGAGTACTGATTCACCTTTTTTGCAGTCAAGGGTAAAATCACCGCATTTTAACTTAAAGGAACCTTCTATGCCGCTTATTGCCTTGAAGTTGCCTTCACAGTTTATGGCTTTTTCCTCTTTTATTTCATGTTCTTCAATGAAAAAGAACTCGCAGTCAACCAATCCGGCATGCCTGTTATTCCCTTCATCAATCCATTCCTTCTTTGCCGGTTTTGGCTCGTAGTCATCAAAATTTATTACATCCATTGCCTCTTTAATATGAGTAGGCCTTGGCTTGCTGTCAAACCCAAGCCGTCCCCAGTCGTACAACCTGAAGGTAGTATCGGAATTTTGTTGTATCTCGTTTATCACGATATTCTTCATTAAAGCGTGGATTCTACCCGAAGGCAGGAATATCAGGTCCCCTTTTTTTACTTCCAGCTCATGCATGCACTTCTCAATGGCTCCCTCGTTCACCGCTTTCTTAAACACTTCTTTGGTCGTCCCGTCCTTCAGTCCCGCTATCAGTTTCGCTCCCGGTTCCGCATACATGACATACCATGCCTCTGTCTTCCCATACTCGCCCGGCTTGTACTTGTTTGCGTATTCATCGTCAGGATGGACCTGCACCGACAGGTCGTCATTTGGCCCTATGAACTTATATAGAAGCGGAAACTTCCTGTACTCATGATTACCGAATAATTCTCTGCCATGATTCTTCATCAGCCAGCGCAGGGTTTTCCCGGCATATTCCCCGTTGCTTATTATTGATACGTCATCGTCATGGTCGGATATTTCCCAACTCTCACCTATCTTTTTGGAAGTTTCATAATCCTTGCCGAGGGATTCCTTCAGCTTAAGCCCTCCCCAGATAAATTCTTTGTATATGGGATGTAATTTCAAAGGATATAAGATGGGCAAACCTTTCTTAATTGCTATTTTTACAGATTTTAATTGATTTTTTGTGAAAAGACAAATATAATGTTAAGGTAATTTTATTATACTACAAGTTTAATTTAAATACAAGAAATAAAAAGGATTAGAAATGAAAATATGCATAATGACTGCGTGGAACCTTGATTCGGGGCCTTTTATACACGCAAGCGCAATTGTCAGGGAATTAATAAAAATGGGGCATAAAGTAACCATCCTTTCCTTTATGAAAGAAAGCTTCCACGGAACCGCTTTCATAGGCAGGGATGAACCCTTTGTCAAAAGGTGTTTTTCCACCTGTAATGCAGAACCGAATATACTTGATATAGAACCAATAATAGAAGATGACTATGACGTATTCATGGTTGAAGACCTTGGAATGATGCCCATGGATTTGCTTTACAAAGTATTCCCTGTTATCAAGAGAAAAGCTGTAACCATAAACATGGTACATGACAAGAAACCATCATTCAAACATTCCTACTATCAATTCAAGTGGGACGCGGTAGTATGCGTTGATAAACGTTTCCGGGACTTTCTTAAGAAGATATATCCTCCTGATACCATACACATAATCCCCCATCCGATAAACGCCCTTAAGAAAGGCGATAAAGCCAGGGCCAGGAAGAAAATGAAACTCCCCCCGGACAAAAAAATACTCTTCACCTTTGGACAGAGGCTAAGGTTTTTTAAAGAAATACTCCCTGCAATCAAAAGAATCCCGAAGAAGTACCCGCTTGCGGTTCTTGTGGTTTCAAACAAGGATACCGGTTACCTCAAAAATATTAAGAATCCGGAAATAATACTTCACGAAAAAAGGCCCGGGCTTGCCGCCATATACGACTACCTTCACGCTTCAGACGCTCTTATACTTCACAGGCAGGGCCTTGGCGGGGCAGTATATTCCAGTTCCACCTTCCATTGCCTGGGCGCAGGGTGCCCCATAGTGGCTTCCGACGTTGACCTGTTTTATCCGTTCAGAAAAGAAGTATTCAAGTACAGGAACCAGGCGCAGTTCAGGAAAAACATCATTGATATATTCGAAGAAACACCTCCATACATATCAACGATGAAGGCAGCAGAAAAACTCATAAATAAAAATTCACCGGAGCTGATTACAAAACAATTTTTAGAACTGTTTAAATCACTTAAGAAATAACACAAAATGAAATTACTGTATTTTGCGGACCTGCATGGGGATTATCCCCGTTGTGAATATTCCCTGGAACTTATCAAAAAGCATAAACCCGATATTGTGGTTAATGGCGGCGACCTCCTTTCTATAAACGGCGAACCCTTCATTGAACAGCCGAAATTCATCAAATGGTTCGGGAAGCAACTTGAGGCCTCCGGCATTAACATCCCTTACCTCTTCATACCGGGGAACGATGACCTGAAAGCGCACCTGCCGCTGCTCAATGAAATTGAAAACAAAAAACTTATTATCAATATATCCGGCAAAAAGACAAGAATCGGGGATTATGAATTCATCGGTTACAGCTATATCCCGGACTTCTCTTACATGTTAAAGGACTGGAGGAAACTTGACGATAAGAACAATAACAAGCTCAGGCAGGAAGTTCAGCCGGTTATTTCAGCTCCCGGCGGTTACAAACCAATTGATAACCTGGAAGAATTCATGCGCAATCAGCCTACTATAAAACAGGACCTGGATAGACTGCCTGCACCGTCTGATTATTCAAAGACGGTTTACGTAATGCATTGCCCGCCTGCCGGTACGGACCTGGACCTGGCGACTGACGGCACTCATGCCGGAAGCAGGGCCATACATAAATTCATTGATAATAAACAACCGTTACTTACCCTGCACGGTCACATACATGAGAGCCCCCTTATCACCGGCAAACATTGCATCAGGATAAACAATACTGTATCCATGCATTCAGGACAGCAGGCCTTCCTGTTATTTGACCTTGAAGCCATAGAAGACAGCTTGGAGGTAATCCCTTACAATGTTTAAAAGATATGATAAAAACCCGATACTCGCCCCCATAAAGGAACACCCGTGGGAAGCCTGCATGGTTTACAACTGCGGCACCCTTTATGAAGCCGGGAAGGTTCACATACTTTACCGCGCCCAGGGCGAAAAAGGCGGGGTTTCAAGCATCGGTTACGCATCCTCAAAAAATGGGTTTGACATAGACGAAAGGCTTCCTGAACCCGTGCTCACGGCAGACACCGGCAGTGAATTTGAAATGCTCGGCTATGAAGACCCCAGGATCAACAGGCTCGGCAATACCCTGTACATCACGTTCACGGCGTTTGGCAGGGTACCCGGGATGGACCTGGAAACCGATATGTACGTAAGGACCTGCCAGCTTGCGATGGTGTCCATATCACTTGATGACTTTATCAATAAAAGGTGGAACTGGTCAAAAACCAGCTTCCCTCTGCCCCGGGTTGACAATAAGGACTTTGTATTCTTCCCTGAGAAAATGGGCGGAAAGTACGTAATGTACCACCGCATAAAGCCCCATATATGGATTGCTTACTCTGATGACCTGAAACACTGGGAAAAACATAATATAGTCATGCCGGCATCCGGCGGCTGGGAACACTTCAAAGTGGGGGTGAACTCCCCTCCTTTAAAAACCGACAAGGGCTGGCTTGTATTCTATCACGGAGTTGACAACAATAAGGAATACAGGATTGGATACTTCATTACGGACCTGAACGACCCGATGAAAATAATATACAAACACAAAGGCCCTGTCCTTGAACCTGAACTGGACTATGAACTTGAAGGAGCCGTAAAGAATGTTGTATTCAGCTGCGGAGCTGAAATCATAGGTGATACTGTTTTCATGTATTACGGCGGGGCTGACACCGTTATAGGTGTCGCTACCTGTAAGCTAAAGGACTTACTGTCAAAATTCTAAAAATGTTAAAACGGCACCCAGACAACCCCATACTTAAACCTGTCAAAAACCATCCCTGGGAGGCTTCTGCAGCCTTCAACCCGGGAGCGGTAGCGCTTGACGGTAAAATTCACATTGTATACAGGGCGCAGGACGCCGGCAGGGAAGTTTCCTGCCTCGGCTATGCCTCATCCTCAGATGGCGTTAACTTCAACAAAAGGCTTGAAAAACCCATTTACGAAAAGGACCCAGTGAACATACTTGAATGTTTTGGCTGTGAAGACCCCAGGCTAACGGTTATCGGCGACAGGTTATACATGAACTACACCTCTTACGGCCTCTTCCCCGGCCTTACTTTCAGAAAGTACTCACAACCGCAGGTTGCCCTGACTTCAATATCAACAAGGGACTTCCTTGCCGGGAACTGGAACTGGGAAAATCCGCAGTACCCCTTCCCGCTGGTTGACGACAAGGGCGCCTGTATTTTTCCTGAGAAGATTAACGGCAGATGGATAATGTACCACAGAATATTTCCCCAGGTATGGATTGCCTACTCTGATAACCTGAAGGACTGGGTTGACATGAAACCGGTAATGGAACCGGCAGAGGAATGGGAGTACTATAAACTATCCACCGGCCCCCCCCCGATAAAAACGGACAGGGGATGGCTCATTATATACAATGCGGCAGACATCAACTTGAAACGCAGTATCGGGTTCGCGCTGGCTGATTTAAAAGACCCCTCAAAAATCATTTACAGGTCAAAATCTCCCATATTAAAACCCGAAGAGGCCTATGAAAAGAAAGGAAACAATCCTGACACCGTTTTCTGCAACGGCGCAGTGATAATGGATGGCACGCTTTACGTTTACTACGGCGCGGCTGATTCCTGCCTTTGCCTCGCAACAGTAAAACTTTCAGATTTACTTGCGATTAAATAATTTTGGCTCTTCTTCAAAATGGGTTAGTAATAACAGTTGGTTTATCCGCAATTGCTCTATAGATTGGCAGTCACAAATACGACTATAATGCAATATGTTGAGTATTAGTCTTGACTTTTATGCAATAATATCAGAAATTTGTTTACCGTCAAGTGTGAGGAGCCATAATTTTCAATGAAAAACACATGCCGGATAGAGAATAAAACCAGGAACAGCATACTTGCCCGGAAAGCCGGCCGGGCAGCCAACCTCGCTTCAAGGCTTAAAGGGCTTATCGGCAGGAAAACATTTGCTGACGGGGAAGCCCTCATCATACCAAAATGCAGAGCAGTTCACACCTTCTTCATGAAGTTCCCTGTTGACATTATCTTTATTGATTCAAGCTGCAGGGTGGTAAAAACGGCAAGAGGCCTTA
>JAUXBS010000250.1 GCA_030619245.1 Clostridia bacterium
AAATAAATTTTAAAGAATCAGGAAGTTTTATGAAATCTAAAAATAAAAACAACAGGGAAGAAACGCATAATGAAATTGCCGGCATACTGTTATTTGCCCTGGCAATATTTATATTGTTAAGTTTAATCTCTCATCAGACGGAAAGTTATTTTCTCGGTATTGTTGGCAGGGCCATAGGCAATGCGTTAAACGGTATGTTTGAATACGGCGCTTACATGCTGCCATTGTTGATAGGCATATGGGGCTGGATTAATTTCAGGGGTATAGTGGTTGAAAGAGTGTTTTTGAGGCTAATCAGTATTATAGTTCTAATGCTGTGCGTATGCAGTTTTCTCAACATGGCGGGTGGAAGAAATAACACGATTGGCGGAACGGTTGGCAATATAATAAATGGAGTGTTCCTTAATCCCTTCGGCAAAGTCGGGTCCTTTATTATTGTTCTGACGGTAACGGTCATATTTATTTCGCTGCTTACAGGTATTTCCCTTAAAGAGATGTTTAAGGGAATAAGAAGTGTAAGGTCGGGTATTGAAAAGAGGAAAAAACGGGTAATTGTCAAAAAATCAACCAGGGATGAAAAGATAATCCTGTTACAAAAACAAAAAGAAAAGGAACTGGAAAACAGGAGGGAGAAAGAGAAAGAAAAGAAAAGAAAAGCTGCGGAAAAAGAAGCCAGGAAGAAGGGAAGAACTACTGCCGGAACCAGCCCGGACCCGTCTGAAAATAAACCCGCGCCGGGGGAAAAGATTGAATATAAAATGCCTGTCCTGGAGCTTCTGGACGCGCCGCCTGTTTCTGATGTGAAGCAGGCGCAGGGAGAACTGAATGAGAAGGCAAAAATTCTTGAGAATACCCTGCGGAATTTTTCAATTTCCGCCAGGGTAAAGAAGATATATCCGGGGCCTGTTATTACCCGTTATGAGATTGAGCTTGCTCCCGGAGTCAGGGTAAGCGCTGTAAGCAGCCTTTCAAATGACATTGCCCTTGCTTTAAAAGCCAGGAGCGTAAGACTGCTTGCGCCTATACCGGGGAAGTCAGCCGTGGGAATTGAAATACCCAATGCTGACAGGAAGACGATTTTCTTACGGGAATTAATACAGTCGAATGCATACAGGAATTCCGGTTCACTTCTGACCCTTGCTCTTGGAAAGACAGTTGCGGGAGAGGATTATGTTGATAACCTGGCTCAGATGCCCCATTTGCTGGTTGCCGGCGCAACGGGTTCAGGCAAGAGCGTGTGCCTGAATTCTATAATTATAAGCATGCTGTACAAGACGGGGCCGGAAGAAGTGAAATTCATCTTAATTGACCCCAAGATGGTGGAACTTCCGATATACAACGGGATAAGGCATCTGGTGAGCCCGGTAGTAACAAGCGTCAAGGAAGCCGTCATAGCGCTGGAATGGGCGGTTTCAGAGATGGATAGAAGGTATAAGAAGTTTTCAAAACATATTAAGAGGGATATTATTGATTATAATAATTTTGCAAGGAAGAGCGGACAGGAGGAGCCAATACCGTTTATCGTAATTATTATTGATGAACTTGCCGATTTAATGACCCTGGCAACAAAACAGGTTGAGAAATCAGTATTGCGGCTTGCTCAGATGTCCAGGGCAGTTGGTATTCATCTGATTCTTGCAACTCAACGGCCTTCCGTTGATGTTATAACAGGCGTTATAAAAACCAATATACCCGCGCGTATTGCGTTCCAGGTGGTGTCAAGGGTGGATTCTACCATTATTCTTGACATGGGTGGGGCTGAATCCCTGATAGGCAGGGGGGATATGCTGTACCTCCCTTCAGGCGCGCCGAAACCTGTGCGTCTTCAGGGAGGGTTTGTAAAAGTAGATGAAATTGAAAAGTTAGTCAATTATATAAAATTACAGGGAACCCCTGATTATTCCGGCGGGTTCCTGGATATTCTGAAAAAATCAAAGGATGGTTTGCAGGAAAATAAAGAAGAGAAGGAATTGATTAAGAAAGCATGCACCCTGATTATTGAAAGAAAACAGGCATCCACTTCGCTTTTAAAGGGCGCCCTGCGGATAAGCGACGGCAAGGCGTCTAACATAGTAAGCCTGCTGGAGACAAAAGAATTAATAGGCCCTTCGCAGGGTTCAAAACCCAGGGAAGTTTTTATTGAAAAGATTAAGGATTATTTAAAAGGACTGGAGGAAGCAGGATGACTTCAGCGGGTAATAGCTTAAAGGAAGGCCGGGAAGCCAGGGGCCTTTCTATCAAAGAAGTTTCAACAAAAACAAGAATAACCAGGGATTACATCAAAGCGATGGAGGAGGACAGGTATGATGTTTTTCCTGCTGAGGTATATCTTTTAAACTTTGTAAGAAAATACAGTGAATACCTTTGCC
>JAUXBS010000147.1 GCA_030619245.1 Clostridia bacterium
TGATAGGGTTAATGCCGGACCTGCCCGTGGAGAAGTTCATATTCATAGGTAATAGTTCTGTTTCAGGGGCAAGGATGTGCCTGCTTTCAAGAGAGGCAGAGAAGAAGGCGGAGGAAATAGCGAATAAGATAACTTATATTGAGTTGAGCGTTGACCCTGAATTTATGAATAATTATACCGCATCTTTATTTTTCCCGCATACGAATATAAATATGTTTCCAAGTGTTAAAAAGAAATATAAATTTATTTAATGGAAGGGCAATATGAGTTTTAGAATAGCTGTGTCAGGCAAGGGGGGAACCGGTAAGACAACGATTGCGAGCCTTATTGTGCGATACATTATAAAATCAGGGAAAGCGCCCGCGCTTGTAGTGGATGCTGACCCTAATTCAAATTTGAATATAAATCTGGGGCTGGATTATGACAGGACCATAGCGGATATAAGGGAAAACGTTGAGGAGAAGAATGTTCCCGACGGGATGACCAAGATAAGTTATATTGCCCTCAAATTGGAGGAGGCATTAACTGAAGGGAAGGATGTTGACTTGCTCGTGATGGGCAGGCCTGAAGGACAGGGTTGTTACTGCGCTGCCAATCACCTGCTGAAGGATTATCTTTCGAAATTGAGTAAACGCTACGGTTACGTGATTATGGATAATGAAGCGGGAATGGAGCACTTGAGCAGGAGGACTACGGACGATGTCGATGTGTTGTTAATTATTTGCGAGCCGACCAGTGTGAGTATACGTTCTGCAATAAGAGTTAAGGAAACAGCTCAACAGATAAAGCTTAAAGTAAAGAAGATGTATGTGGTGATTAATAAAATTGGCAATGGGAAGGAAGCTGTTATCAAAAACCTGGAACATGAACTAAAGAAGAATGGACTGGCCATGATTCAGAAAATACCAATTGACGATGCTTTAATTAAAGCAAGTGAAGAGGGAAGAGAATTGCTGTCACTGCCTGATGATATTCCTTCGATAAAGGCGGTAAATGAAATGATGAGGAGGCTAATAGAGTAATGAAAAAAATATTTATGCTGGCATTTACAGGAGCAATACTGGGAGTCCTCGGCGCTTATTTTGCGGAACGTATTATTAGTATATTAAGTTCTGTTAATGTTTCTGTCCTTGGGTCCATAGCGCCCATCGTGTACAAGACTTTTATAGGCTTGTTTGTAGGGTCTGCCGGGGCAGTGCTGGAAAAATTTTCAGTGAGAAGCATGAGGCAGCCGGCGGCAGGGGCGCTGTCGTTAATGCTGGTGACAATAATATGTCCTGTTTCCAGTGTTATAGGTGGATGGTTTATGATGTCATTTTGCATGGCAATATTTGCCTGTTCAATTTCACTGGCTGTGAAATTATCCGCAAGAAATGCTGTTGCGGGTGTTGTTGGCGGGGTTGCTGCCGGGATTGCCGCAAACTGCCTTCTCTGGAAGACCGGAGGTGTGGCAGTCTGGGGTGTCGCGGGATTTTTAATCTGGCTTTCAATCGGGATTGCTGAAATTGTTCCTGTGCCGGATAGAACCGTAAAAGTAAAAAAAGCGGACAGAGGGACGGGCATGGAGGGGAAAAATAAAGAAGGGAAGGAAGGAGCCGGGAATGGAACAGGTGATAGAAAAATGGATGGGTAAGTCAGGAGAGACAGTAATAGGGGCAACAAAAGATAATGGAGGGACGCGAGGCAATGTTGTGAAATTGGGAGGAGCAACGACACTGCCTTACCTTAGTTTTGAAGGTGATACGCCAAATTCTCCCGTGGTGGCAATGGAGGTGTGGGACCTGGAGCCGGCAGACTGGCCGGATGTTTTAAAGGAACCGTATAAGGATGTTATTAATGATCCGGCTGCCTGGGCAAAGAAGTGTGTTGAAGAGTCCAAAGTGGATTTAATATGCCTGAGGCTTGCAAGCACCGATCCGGATGGGAAGAATACGTCAGCCGAAGAAGCGGCGGGAACCGTAAAGAAGGTTCTTGAAGCAGTTTCAGTGCCGTTAATTATCATAGGTACCGGTAATGCCGAGAAGGACGCGGAGATAGCGCCTTTATGTTCGGAGGCCGCAAAAGGCGAAAACTGCCTTATGGGGCTTGCTGTACAGGAGAACTACAAGACTATGACCGCTGCGTGCCAGAGCGGCGGGCACTGTATAATTGCCGAAAGCCCAATTGACATTAACCTGGCAAAGCAGTTGAATATACTCATAACGGATACAGGTTTCCCGATAGAGAAAATCATTATGCATCATTCAACAGGAGCTCTTGGTTACGGGCTTGAGTACACTTATTCAATTATGGAAAGGACGAAACTGGCGGCCCTGCAGGGTGACAGGATGATGTCAATGCCCATGATGAACATGATAGGGCAGGAAGCGTGGAGGGCAAAGGAAGCAAAGGTAAGTGAATCAGAAATTCCGGAATGGGGTCCGGCGGCAAAAAGGGGGCCCCTGTGGGAGATTGTTACCGCAATGGCATATATACAAAGCGGGGCCGACCTGCTGGTCATGAAACATCCGGAAGCGGTAAGGTATATTAAAGACGCAATTTCAAAGTTGATGAAGAAATAAAATCCATATTCCGTACAGAGCACTATATAATACGGGTGGGAGGTAAAATGAAAATCCTGGTTTTAAACACGAGAATTCATTCAATTGAATTTGAATTAATTGAAATGCCGCAGGAGACACCTCTTGCAAGAGGTGTTATTGAGAAGATAGGAATGGAAACTTCCATATTGAATTACGAGCCTTCGCAGAAGAAGAAGTTAAAGACAGTGGAACCGGCAATTGACCACGCGCGAGCCGTGGAAATCATAATAAAAACCCTCGTTTCAACGGAGCATGGGGTTATAAAAAACAAAGATGATATAGCTGCGGTTGGCCATCGTATAGTGCATGGAGGGGAAAAGAACAAAGAATCAACAGTCATTAACGAAATTGTTAAAAGAGAAATATATAGATGTATTGAACTGGCTCTGCTGCATAATCCCTATAATTTAAAGGGCATAGAAGCGTCGGAAAAAACACTTCCGGGAATTCCGAAAGTAGCAGTGTTTGACACTTCTTTTTACAGGGATATGCCTGACTATGCGTACATGTACGCGCTCCCGTACAACCTGTACAGGGAATACGGTATAAGGCGTTATGGTTTCCACGGTATTTCTCACATGTATTCAATGCAGTGTGTTTCAGAGATAATGAAGGTCTCAGAGAAGAAACTGAAAATAATAAGCTGTCACCTGGGAATGGGCTGCAGCGTTACTGCCATCAGTAACGGGGTTGCAGTGGATACTACCATGGGGTTTTCTCCGCTTGATGGTTTGATGATGAGCACCCGGTCAGGTTCTATAGACCCGGAAGTGGTAATCTACTTAATGAAAGTAGGGTGGTCCATAAATGATATCCATGCCTGCCTGAACAGGCAGAGCGGGATACTGGGTGTTTCAGGGGTAAGCGACGACATGGAGAAGGTTGTTAACAGGATGAAGGAAGGGGATAAGAGGTCAAAACTTACGGTAGATATGTTTGCCTATCAGGTCCGGAAGTACATAGGGGGGTTTTATATAATACTTGGCGGCGTTGATGCAATATCGTTTACGGGCGGCATAGGAGTTAACTCGCCTGTAATAAGGGAAGCTATATTAAAAGGACTGGAACATATAGGGGTGAAACTTGATAAGGGCAGGAATGAAAAGACTATAGGAAAGGAAGATAAAATACACGCAAAAAACTCAAAAGTGAAGTTAATATGCATACCACGGAATGAACATTTGTTGAAGGCAAGAGAGGTTTACCGGGTGTTGAGTAAAAAATTAAAATAGCAAGGGGAAGGAGAGCTTGATGTTTATTATCGGAGAAAGAATAAATGGTATGTTCAATGATGTTGCGGGAGCTATTAAGGACAGGAATAAAAAAGTTATTCAGGAACTTGCCGGAAAACAACTTGCTTCGGGAGCAAATGCGCTGGATGTAAACGTAGGGCCTGCAGCGGATAATCCAAAGGAGGCGATGGAATGGCTTGTTAATTCAATCAGTGAAGTGACTGATGCGACGCTGGCGATAGATACTACAAGGGTGGATGTGATGGAAGCAGGGCTAAAATTATGCAAGGGGAAATCGATTATAAATTCAGTCCAGGGCTCCCGGGAAAAAATGGACGCATTCCTGCCGCTTGCCCTGAAATACAAGAGCGCGGTTATATGCCTGACCATCAACGAGAAGGGAATCCCCGGAGATGCAGCTTCACGGACTGAGATAGCAGTAACGCTGCTGACTGCATGCCAGGAAAAAGGTATAGATGTGAGTGATGTTTACA
>JAUXBS010000144.1 GCA_030619245.1 Clostridia bacterium
CATATCGGATAAGCACTGGATATACTTTCCGGAAGATAAATATGTTTTTTACAGGGCTGGGTTCTTGATGAATTTCTCGGATGAACTTGCTCCTGACGGCGCAAGCTCTATTTACACTGAAATCGCTTATAAGCCAGATGCTTATAAGCCAATCGCTTATAAGCCCGGGGACAGAAAAAAGGTTTTGACCAACAGGCAGAAGCTATTAAGAAGTGTGATAAGGGATTTAAAAAAGGCGGGGATTTTACGTGACAGGGATAAATTACTTACAACTGAAATTCTTGATGTTGAATACGCGTACGTTATTTATGACAGGAATTATGATAAAAACGTCGGTATAATCAAAGATTATCTATTGAAGAACGGCGTGTATGTTATCGGAAGGTACGGTAGGTGGGAATACTCCGCGATGGAGGATGCCATACTTGAAGGAAAAGACGCCGCGAATGCTGTGTCTTGTTTAACAAGGAACTAAAGGAGAAATTCATGCATTCATTAATTACGGGTTGCGCCGGGTTCATAGGTTCTCATATAGCACGGTCGTTGATTGATTCCGGGGATACGGTTGTCGGCATAGATTGTTTTACTGATTATTATGATAAAAAATTAAAGGAAGAGAACATCAAGGGACTCTTAAAATCAGACAGGTTTACATTTTTAAAGGAAGACCTGTTAACGACAGGTGTTCTTGAGGGGATTCTAAGCAAGACGGACTGTGTATTCCACCTTGCCGCTCAACCCGGGGTGAGAACAAGCTGGGGTAAGAATTTTGAAATTTATATCAGGAATAATATCCTCGTGACGCATAAACTGCTGGAGTCTGCCAGGGAGTTTTCTATTAAGAAATTTGTGTTTGCATCGTCTTCCTCGGTGTACGGTGACAGTGAATTGCCGATGAAGGAGGATGGCATGACCAGGCCGGTGTCGCCGTACGGTATCTCAAAGCTTACAGGAGAGAATATGTGCTCGCTTTACGGCAAGAGCTTCGGGGTTCCCGTGGTATCGTTAAGGTATTTCACCGTTTTTGGCCCGGGGCAGAGGCCGGATATGGCGTTTAACAGGTTTATCAGGGCGATTATCAAAGGAGAGGAGATAATTATTTTCGGCGATGGCAGCCAGACCCGTGATTTCACTTACATAGATGATATAGTAAGAGGTACCATTAAGGCTTCGCGCAGCGGTAAAAAAGGCGTATACAATATAGGCGGCGGGTCACGCATGGTTCTTAACGACGCCATTAAGTTGATAGAGGATATCACAGGCAAAAAGGCAAGGGTTAAGTATAAGAAAAAAGAGAAGGGGGACGTCAGGGATACGTTCGCTGATATCGGCAAAGCAAGAAAGGAATTGAAGTATAAACCTGATTATGACGTAAAAAAAGGACTTGAGAAAGAAGTGGAGTGGATTAAAGCGACCTCAGGAGTGTAACGACTGAGCGACATCGTGAATGTAATGAACGAGAAGTGCCAGTGGTAAAGTGCCAATGGTGCAACCTCGTAAAGAACGGGATGAACCCGTTCCGCGGGGCAAGCCCCCGGACAAGAAATTCAATGGATAAAATAAAAATCGCTCACATTATTACAAAACTTGAACTCGGGGGAGCCCAGAAGGTTGTGATTCATACGGCTTCCCATCTTGATATAAGCAGGTATTCGTCTATTATTATTTCAGGTGCCGGGGGAGCTCTTGAGAATGAGGTAAAGAATAATTCCGGGATAAAATATTTTTTTATACCGGAACTGATCAGGGAAGTAAATCCTGTAAAGGATATTATAGCGCTTGTAAAAATAATAGGATTGCTAAAGAAGGAAAAAGTAAACCTGGTCCACACTCATTCATCAAAGGCGGGGATTCTTGGCAGATGGGCGGCGTGGTTTGCCGGGATAAGGGTTATCGTTCATACTTTCCACGGGTTCGGGTTTCATGATTTTCAAAATCCGATTATAAGGAACCTGTTTGTATTCGTAGAACGCGTTACGGCAAGGATTACAAAAAAACTGGTTTTTGTTTCCAGGTCAAATATTAAGAAGGCGCTGGCAAACGGGATTGGCAGAGAAAAGCAGTACGTTCTGGCGCGCGCGGGTATAGATATCCGGAAGTTCAGTGACTGCAGGGTAAACGTTGCTGAAAAAAAGAAATCGCTCGGGATTGAGCCGGACGCGCCCGTGGCGGGGATGATAGCGTGCTTTAAACTCCAGAAGAACATCCTGGATTTTCTGGCGGCTGCGAACCTTATAAGGATAGCGGTGCCTGAAGTGAAGTTTCTTCTGGTGGGGGACGGACAACTCAGGGAAAGGATAGAGAAGAGAATAAGGGAACTGGACATGGAAGGACAGTTCATCCTAACCGGCTGGAGAGATGACATTAATGAAATCATTCAAACCTTTGATGTTCTTGTATCGACATCTCTATGGGAGGGCCTTCCCTGCATTTTTCTTGAAGCCATGTCCGCATCAAAACCCGTTATAGCCACTGATGTAGACGGTGTAAGTGAAGTTGTAAAAGACGGCGTTAACGGCTTTCTTGTTTCTCCTTCCGGTGGAAAAGTGGAAAAGACAGCGGAATTCGTTATAAAATTATTGAAGGACAAGGAGCTGGCGGCGAGAATGGGTAAAAACGGAAACAGTAAATTAGAGGAAGAATTTGATATTAACAGGGTGGTTAAAGATTTGGAAGAAATTTATGAAGGTGTGGTTACGAGCCAATGAAAAAAACTATTGCTGAGAAGATTATTAGCGAGCATTCCGGAAAGGATGTAAAAGCGGGTGATTTTGTCATTGCCGGCGTTGATATCTGCATGGTGCAGGATGGCACCGGTCCGCTCGCCGTAAGGCAGATACGCGCTTTGTGGGGTAAAACTCCTAATGCGCGGCAGAAAGCCGCCTGCAGGAAATTAATCATGTTTCTTGACCATGCTGCGCCGGCGCCCAGTCAGGCTCTTGCTGAAAGCCACATGATATTAAGGGAATTTGCAAACCAGACAGGCGCAGTTCTTTCCGAGGTGGGGGAAGGTGTCTGTCACCAGAAAATGGTTGAGGAACGAATTTGCCCGGGGCAGATTGTGCTCGGAGCCGATTCCCATACTTGCATGGGGGGAGCCATGGCCGCATTTTCTACGGGCATGGGTTCCACCGATATAGCGGTGGCGACAGCGATGTCGGAAACGTGGCTTAAAGTTCCGTCAACCATACTGGTGAACGTGGAAGATGAGTTTTCGGCCGGGGTGTGTTCAAAGGACCTGATACTTTATCTAATTGGAAAACTCGGGGCTGAAGGAGCAACATACGGAGCGCTGGAGTTTGCCGGCAGCGCGATAAGGAACATGCCGATGTCTGAGAGGTTTACGATTTCTAATATGGCTGTGGAAGCAGGGGCAAAAGCGGGGTTAATCGCCTCTGACAGGATAACCCGCAGGTTCATGAAAGAACACGGCAGGGAGAGCGGGTTCAGGGAAATAAAAGCGGATAAAGGAGCCGGATATGAAAAAGTCATTAATATAAATGCTTCTTCGCTTGAGCCGATGGTTTCTCTGCCTCATTTTGTTGACAATACCGTACCTGTGTCCGGGATTGCCGGAAAGAAAATAAAGATAGACCAAGTGTTCATAGGTACCTGCACGAACGGAAGGATTGAGGATTTACGTGTTGCGGCAGGAATACTGAGAGGCAAACATCGCCATCCCGGTACGAGGCTCCTGGTATGCCCCGCTTCAAGAAAGGTATACCTTGATGCATTGAAAGAGGGGCTCATTGAGATATTTGTCAATGCGGGGGCGGCTGTACTGACTCCGGGCTGCGGGCCCTGCGTAGGCGTTCACAGCGGTATACTTGCGGATGAAGAGAGGTGCCTGTCGACAGCAAACAGGAATTTCAGGGGCAGGATGGGCAACGTTAAATCAGAAATTTACCTGGCATCTCCGGCAACTGCCGCGCATTCCGCGGTAAAGGGTTATATATGTCATTGATATTGACAGGGTTGGTAGGTTAGGTTTAATTGGTAATTTATACTTGGGGAAATTCCGACTGAAGATAAAATGCGTTTCACAAGCAAAAAAAGACTTATATTCGAAGGGAATTATCAAAACAGGGAAAGAAATCACTTGACAAATGACTACAATATGTATATAATTGACTACAAAGTGTATGCAAGGATTAACTATGTTAGAAAAACTTTTCTCTTCAAAAGCCAGGGTTGAGGTTCTGAAACTGTTTTTATTTAATTCTGGAAAAAGTTATTATCAGAGACAAATATCTATTCTTACACACCAGTCAATCAGGGGTATTCAGCGGGAAGTAGAGAAACTTCAGGAGTTGGGGCTGATTGAAAAATCCATTCAGGGGAATCGCATATATTATAAAGTGAATAAAAG
>JAUXBS010000183.1 GCA_030619245.1 Clostridia bacterium
ATTTTGTTGCAGCGTCAAGGAACGAAGAGTGAGAATACTGTATGTATGTGAACGATGAGTGGTGCCGACGATGAACAAAAGGCGACAGCCCTATGGGAAGGGGTCTCTTTGAGTGGCTTCTTCGTCTTTCCTTGAACCCATCTAAAAGCCCGCCCTTCGACTCACTCCTCTATTCGCCCTTCGACTTCGCTCAGGACCTACGGCTCAGGATCTGCGACCCTTCAAATGTAAAGCTATGTTAGACGCACCACACTTGATTAATTTATTCTATTGTCTATCTTATAATTACTCCACTGCAGGGTCTTGGCGTATTTTTTTACCTCAGCCCCTATCTTGCTTATTTCGCCTGGGTGCGTTATCTTTCTTCTTTCATTTGACACCACACCGATACTGATTGTCATTAAAGGAAATTTGTTTTCCTTGCCCTGCCTGTCCTTGCATAAAATATACCCCTCTTTGCGGTCATCCTCATCATATAGATCCTGTATCCTGCCGTCAAATTCTTCTATTATTTTTGAACAAAAATCAACAGCCTTTTCAGGACAGGTAACAATGACAAAATCGTCTCCGCCTATATGCCCGGTAAAATCATCTTCACTGCCAAACTTGGCTACTGTTTCAATAATAATTCGCGCGGTCAGCTTGATGACGACGTCACCCCTGAGAAAACCGTAATAATCGTTGAATGCCTTGAATTTATTGATATCCAGGTATAAAACACTGAAGAGGGTCTTCCCTTCAATCCTTTTTTCAATCTCTCTTGATATTGCAATATTGCCCGGCATCTTGGTTAAAGGGTTAGCGTCAAGGACACGGGTGGTTCGATTCATTATTCCCTTTACGCGGGCTACTAATTCCGCATTCTTGTAGGGTTTAAGCATATAATCATCGCTGCCAAACCCCAATGCCTTTACCAGGTTGTCCTCTTCACTGCTGCCGGTCAGCATAATAATAGGCAGGTGCCTGTATAATACATCGCCTCTTATTTTCTGGCAAACCTGGAAACCGTTCATCCGTGGCATATCAATATCCAGGAGCACAAGGTCAGGCGATACTTTCTGTAATTTTTCCAGCCCTTTTATGCCGTCAGTCGCAGAAAATACTTCATACCCTTCCTTTTCCATGAGAAACCTTGCCAGTTTCGTGGCACTCTCATCATCATCAATAATAAGAATCTTTTCTTTCTCGGTATTTTTTTCCATGATATCACATAAGCGGAGGCATGCCCAGGACAGGGTGATTAACCTTCTCCAGGTATTTAACGAGTTCTTCTGCTGTTATTGCATCATTTTCATCTGCAATCTTGTCAATCAGGTCCGGAACCCCTTCTTCTTCCGCTCTCCTCTTCAATTTTTCTCCAAGCGCTTCTTTTAATTCCTTCGACATCCACACAATTCTTTTCAGTCCGCCGTCTGCGGGAATAAACTTTTTGCTAACCATGTACAGCCTTCCCACTCCCATGAATCCGGGGGTCTGAACGCCGCCCCCCACAGAACCGGCAAGCGTGCTGAAGGTCATGCCCACGGGCGTCTCACCGGAGAATTCGCGGTTAACAACCATGAAACCGTTTGCTTCAGGGACGAGCGCAATCACGCACTCAAAACAGCCGCATCCCGTTTCAGGATCTTCCATTATGGTGTATGCGTTGAATCTCTCTATGGTCTTGTTTGATTTCTGCTGAACGATATTATTAATACCCTCCCACTGGCCTTTTACCGCGTCAATGACCCTCCCCTTCTTTACGGGCTGGTTAGGGCCGGTCGGATTTATTTCAAAAGATGCCTTGCAGTCCATCCAGTTATAGGCGCCGCACAGTCCGAGTCTTTCAGGTTTAACGATGCATACATGGGTCGGAGCGAAACTCTGGCACAGTGTGCACGTGTAAAAGGTATCAACGCTCTCGTCAGTCATGCCCGCAACCCTCTCGTCGCGGAAATTGTATGCCTTCTGGGCTTGGGCCATAACCTTTTCCACGTCTTCTTTTTTAGTGTGAAGAGTTACCTGGACCTTGTCAGCGATTTCACCGAACACATCATGAATGCAAGCATGAATTATAGTGCCAAAATGTTTTATTTTAAACCCTTTCTTCTGCGCGTCCTTGCTTATCCTCAACCAGTTAAGGTTTCGCTGTCCCATGTGCCATATTCCCATAGCCTCGTTTATGAACATATGAAGCTGTCTCTCTATGATAGGTTCAAAATCCTTCTGCATCTTCCTGCCTGCAACCTCAACCAGTATTCCCAGCGGCAATGCATCCCCTTCCTTTACATCGTCTATTTCAGGACCGACGACTTCTATCCTGCCGTCTTCAACTTCACTGCCATCTTTCATTCTCAAGTACTCAAACCCGGGAGCGTATTTGCCACCGAACTGGATGTACATCTGTTCCTTCCTAACAACTTCCCCTTCAAACGCCGCTGCAAATGAAACAGGTATCGGTATCTTCGCCAGCTTCACCTTAACCCCGCGCACCTCAATGCAGGTGGGAACAATCTTCTTGTAATCAAGTTGTTTTACCAGGTGCTCATAGGTGCATATGCCCGTGGGCCTTATCTCGGGTATATCCGTATCAGCAATTATAGGGAATCCCATGTTAATTGCCCCGGCTCCCGTGGCGTACTTGACATCATCAACTTCACCCAAAGTAAGACCGAAAGCAAACACCCTGTCCTTGCAGTAGGTAAGGCACTTCAGCGCCTCACCCTTCTTATGTCCGCCAAAGGTCAGCGCGCCGCGTATTGCCCAGTTCAGCGGGTATATCCCCGACACGGTATCCCTGCCGTAAGGCACGATGTAGTTGTCCCAGCCCATTTGTACCTTTTCCTCCATCAACTGGTCTATGATACTCTTTCCGTTAGTTGAAGAACCGACGAATACGAGGATATTCCTCTGCTGGAACTCTCGTACTATTTCAACAGCTGTTTTATTGTCAGGCGCCGCCCCGAGAATTGCCGCAAATCCCGGCATCCTCCCGTCTACTAACTTTATACCAAGCGTCCTTAATATCGTATCAGAGAAAAACCCGTTGCAGTCAGACTGCGGTTCCTGTTCGTAAAGATATCTCAGGGCAACTATTATTTCCTCAGACAAAAGCGCTGCCATGCCCGAATCAAGCGTATCCCCAAGGAATGGAAGCCATAAATGCTCGGTCGGCTCTTTCCTTAATAATGATTTTGCCTCATCAAGCACCGGGACTATGTCCCCCAGTACTTTCACCTCGGCCCCGAGCAGGGCATAAGCCATGGGTAAGTAAAAAGCTGTATCCGGGAACTCAACCTTCTGGTCCTTCCCTTTTTCCTTGATGGCTTTAGTTAAAAAGTCATCCGCTTCCTTTACAAGTTTATTAGCGCCTCTTATGGCGGCTGCAGCAACTATTTTTGACATACAATCCTCCTGAGATATTATTTCAATTACCGTTTAGTTGTTTTACGAAATCTTTTCATGATTACTGCTTGGAATACATCATCGGTTTTAATTTTAGTTCCTTTCTTTTCTTATTCATGTGTTCTATCATGAGCTGAGCCCCTTTAACCGGGTCAGCTTCAAAA
>JAUXBS010000034.1 GCA_030619245.1 Clostridia bacterium
CTCCTCAAGAGTAATGCTTTCTCCCGCTTCCTCTGCGCTAACAATCCCCCAGGCGAAAAAAGTAAGCACCAGGGTCAAAAAACAGACATTAAACTTTTTCATCTCTCATTCCCTCCTTTTCTTAATCTTATCCTTTCACTATAGTATACGAATAATGACCCCGATTTATTTCATTTTAACAGAAATATTTCTAAAATTAATCATTTCCCTGTTATGAACAGAACTCCCATGAAGTGATGTAATCTGCGTTTATTTGTTATTTGCGGTAGCCAACATCCCCGGAAAGCAATCCTTCAAGTTTTAATTTTACTCCTGTAATATCAACTCCATAAACTATTCAACCTTCTTCTTTAATGACATTATATTGTTTATATGTTTTTTTTCTTCTTCAATCAAACTATCCATTATTTCCTGAGCCGATTCGGGAACATACTTCTTCAGTTCCGTGAAAAATAATATTGAATCTTTCTCAAAACCAAGAGCCAGCTTAAGCGCCTGAGCTGTCGTGACCGGCTTCTCAACCAGGTTTTTTAAAGCATCGCTCTTCGTAAAAACATTCTCATCAACCAGCGCCTTCATATAATCATAGTATTCTCCCGGATAGGACTCGGGCTGTGGATGCTGAGCCAAACCTTCCAGTATTTTCTCAAAGGTTTCTTTGTGCTTAACCTCTTCTCCCGCGAGCCATTTAAATCCTTCTTTTACAGTGTTGTTCTTAGCGTTTTCCGCAACTGATTCATAAAAAGCCTTACCGTTCTTTTCAATCTCAATGGCAAATTGCACAATCTCGCTGCCCCTGAATGTCTGATCCATTCACCCCTCCTTTTAAATAGGTATTATTTATTTACTCCTGCCTTGAAGCCCCTGCTGTTTTATTACAATCTCTTTTACATTTTCAAGGGTGTTTACCTTTAATATTTCATCAGTCTCCTCTTCAAATTCCTTCAGTTCATGCCCCCTAATGACTTCCCCTACCCCGTCAATGGAATAGGGATTAATGCTTAAATACCTGTAACCCAGCCCAACGAGTATCCCAGTCATTGCAGGATCACCTGCTATTTCACCGCAAATAGTAATTTCTTTATCGCTCCCCTTCGTCTGAACAACTATATCCTTCAATACTCTTATAACAGCAGGTTGAAATGGGTCCGCCAGGTCCATCAGGTAATTATTGGCGCGGTCCACCCCCATAACGTATTGAATCAAATCATTCGTCCCGATACTCAGGAAATCCGCTTCAGCCAAAAATTCCTTTACCAGATAAACTGCGGCAGGGACTTCAATCATACACCCTATTTGCAGGTTATCCGGGTTTATTTGTTGGTCTTTTTTTAGCTTATCAAGAATATCATATATCTTTTTTCTGGTATTGACAAATTCCTCAACAGTGGAAACCATGGGAATCATTATCTTAACAGGCTTCTCCCCCTTTGCTATAAGCAGGGCTTTTATCTGGTTTGTAATAATCTCCGGATACCTGTCATATATCCTGACCCCCTTGAGCCCAAGATTCGGGTTATCCTGCTCGGGTATTGGCAGAAAATCAAGAATTTTATCTCCGCCGATATCCAGCAATCTGAACGTTACAGTATCCGCGACAGAATCAATAACCTTCCTGTAGATTCCAACCTGCTCATCAATACCGGGTTCCTCTTTTTTCTCAATGAAGATAAATTCTGTCCTGAAAAGGCCTATGTTCCTGATTTCACATTGATTGATAATTGAAATATCTTTTACATTCCCGGCATTTGCAGACAATCTTATTTTAGTCCCGTCTTTTGTGCTTATATAACCGGAACTGCATTTCCTTTCTATGCATATCCCTTTATTAAGTTTGTTTTTAAACCTTTCAATTATTTCCGGTTCCGGATTAATATATACATCACCGCCGGCAGAATCAATCAGGAGTTCTGCTCCGCAGTATATATTCTCAATAAGATTATCCACCCCTATCATTACCGGCACCCCAAGCGCTCTGGCAAGTATGGCTCCATGGGAAACAAGGGAACCCCTTTCCACAACAACACCTTTAACCTTTTTATCCCCCATTCCTGATATAACCGATGGCAATAAATCATTGGCAGCTACAATCACAGGGATATCCTCATTACATGCAGCGCACATAAAACCGGAATGCTTCACCCCGAGGTTATTCAGCAGCCTCCTTGCTATGTCATTTATATCGTTAATCCTCTCCCTGAAATAATCGTTCGGAAGAAGTTTGAATTTTTCTTCATACGCTTTAACTACATCCATCAGCGCAGCTTCAGAGTTCAGCAATTCCCCGGAAATCTTTTCCTCAATATTACTGATAAAAGAAAAGTCTTCAAGTATCATTATATGCGCGTTGAACACCTCAGCTTCTATCGAACTTAATCTCTTAGCAACAGAATCATACGCCCCGTGAAGCTCATTTTTAGTCTTTTCAATGGCAGTAAGAAGCCTTTTCTTTTCATCTTCAACTTTCTTCCTGAGAATCCCGGCCCTGGGCGCGACCACAAGAATATCCTCCCTGTGGAGGCATACCCTTCCGATACTTACTCCGCCTGTAAGCGGTTTACCTTTTAGCGTTATTGTTTCCATTTATTCTTCCTGCTTTTTCTTTCTAACATATACTTTTATAACATCAGCTTCCTCTTCCATACCCAGGTACTCGTTACCCGTGGTCCTGCACCACGCTGGCATGTCTTCTTTTATGCCTTCATCGGTAGATATGAGTTCAAGCACCTCTCCCTGCTTCATGTTCTTCATTTCATTTGAAGCCTTATACAACGGCATTGGACAGGACAGGCCATAACAATCCAGCGTCTTATCAAACTTCATTTCTTTTTCCTCGCTATATAAACAGGTTTATTTCACTTTGACTTGCCTCGTCTATATACGTGGCAACTCCCGCAAAACCCTTTACTTCCGGGAGCATTGCTTCCTTATCAATTCCCATCAATTCCATTGTCGTTGTGCATGCAATGAATTTAACTCCCATATCATTTGTCATGGATATCATTTCCTTCAATCTCGGCATTTTCAGCCTGTCCATCAATCTTTTTATTAAACCGGCCCCAACTCCTCCCATGTTGAAGCGTGACAGCTTAAGCCTGTTCTCCCCTCCTTTATTTATAATCCCGAATGCCTTCCTGGTAAAATCCTTTTTGGAAACCCCGCTTTTCTTCTTCCTTATTACGTTCAACCCCCAGAATGTAAAAAACATGGTAACCTGCATCTGCGCGCTGGCCGCGCCAAGAGCGATATTGAACGCTGCAAGGACTTTATCCAGGTCCGAACTGAATACTATAATGGTTGCCTTTTTGGACATTCCATACTCCTCCTGAATTTTCAATATTGCAGTATGGAATATTACATCCATACCACCGGATTATTTATCGATTTTTCTGTTACATTTTACACAGAAAGGGATATCATTCTGAAGCTCACTGTCACAATAGGGGCATTTGCATCCCTCCTGCCCTTCTTTATCCTCTTTTGTCGCCTTTCTCTCAACAACGGCAACATCCTTTTTATCCGAGAGATAATTCTCTATTGCCTTGTGAAGCGCATCCGCCCCCAGGTTGGAACAGTGCAGTTTGTTCTTGGGCAGGCCGCCTAACTTCTCTGCTACCTGCTTGTTTGTCAGTTTCATGGCTTCCTCAATAGTCATACCCCTTGCCAATTCAGTGACCATGCTTGAGACCGCTATGGCGGCCCCACAGCCAAAGGTCTTGAACTTAATGTCCTTAAGCCTATTATTTTCCACCTTTATGGTAAAAGTCATCAAATCCCCGCAGACGGGGTTTCCCACCGTCCCGGTACCGTCAGCATCTGGTAATTCACCAACGTTCCTCGGGTTCATGAAGTATTCCATCACCTTCTCATTGTATGTCGGCATAACGCATCCTCCTATTTTTCCTTATTATATATTGGCGACATCTTTCTTAACTTCTCCACTATCGGAGGCAAGGCCTCTATAAGGTAATCGACATCCTCCTCTTTATTGTCAATACCAAGTGAAAACAACAGTGAACCGTGAGCATCCTCATGTTTAAGTCCTATTGCCAGGTGAACGTGAGACGCCTTTAATGCCTTTGAAGTACAGGCTGAACCGCTTGAAAGGGCAATACCCTGCATGTTCAGGAGCATAAGCATTGATTCCCCTTCTATATACTTTACAGATACATTAAGCACCCCCGGCAGTCTCCTGTCAGGATGCCCGTTTAATATAACTTCCGGTACGGAATCAAATATACCTTTCTGGAGTTTATCCTTTAATTTTTTCATATGGACAGCTCTTTTGTCCATCTCTTTCACAGCCAACTCAGCCGCCCTGCCCAGCCCGGCTATGGCGGGAACGTTTTCGGTACCCGCTCTCCTGCCTCCCTCCTGCACGCCGCCATCAATCAACGGCAGGATTCTTATCCCCTTCCTCACATACAGGGCTCCTGTCCCCTTTGGCCCGTAGAACTGACTCCCTGCAATTGACAGCATATCCACGCCAAGTTCATTAACGTCCGTTTTTATTGTCCCTGCTGTCTGTACGGCATCTGTATGAAAAATAATATTCTTATCTTTCAATATCCTGCTTATTTCAGCAATTGGCTCAATCACGCCTATTACTCCGTTTGCATGCATAATGGATACCAGTATTGTCTTATCTGTTATGGCTTTCCTTACTTCATCGGGATTAACTATACCGTATCTGTCAACGGGCACCCGGGTAACTTCAAACCCCAGCTTTTTAAGAGCTTTGGCTGAATTAATAACCGAAAAATGCTCAATAGCGGATATTATTATATGGTTGCCCTTTGTTTTATTGGCAAGCGCAGCGCCTTTTATTGCCAGGTTATTTGATTCACTCCCGCATGATGTGAATATCAGTTCACCGGGATTTGAACCTATCATTGCTGCGACCCTTGCCCGCGCCTGTTCAATTGCCTCCCCGGGCTTTTCACCGTAATCGTGCTGGCTTGAAGGATTGCCAAATTCTTCCCTGAGGTATACCTGCATCGCCTCAATCACCCCGGGAAGAACAGGCGTTGTCGCATTATGGTCAAAATATACCTTTTTCATTTAATTACCCTTCTTTTTAATCCATATTATCATAGAAACCGGTTACTTACCAAATATAAACATAACCCCCATGACGACAAAAAGAACTCCCGCTCCTATTTGAAAATACCTCGGATTTACCAGTTTATTTATAGTACTTCCCAGCAATACCGCCAGGACTGAGGTCACAACAAGAGCCAAAGCGGCGCCTGTAAAAACTGACAGCTTTGATTCACTGCCTGCGGTAGAACTAAGTATTGCCAATTGAGTCTTGTCCCCCAATTCAGCCATAAAGATTAAAAGAAATGTTTTTAAGATAATACTAAAATCCATAAATTATCTCCTCTGGTTTGAAAAAATGACAGTAAACTTAATACTTATCCTTCCGTCTTTTCCATTGGCTGTTCACAGCAGACCAGCTCCCCGCCGCCAACCTTCGTCACAGTTACTTCATTACCGCAGATATTACAGCGATACTTTTCTCCTGTTTTTTCTACTGCCATGACTGACCTCCCTTTTACTGCTCCTGGCTTCTTTCTCCTTCAATAATTTCCCGCTCTTTTCCCGACATGTCTATTTCATTTTTTATCATTTTTTGAATCTTAAGGCTTTTCCCTGTATCTCCAAATAATATTGCGCCCTTCACCATACCGTCTCTTACAAACAGTTTCTTATAAATATTCCTGGAATCATCCGTAAACACGTATTGCTTGCAGTTCTTTCCTGAAATGTCGCCAATTGAAGTTAAATCTATACCGGCAACCTTAAGCCTTGTTGAAAACACACTCCCTCTATAAATATTATCCTTACCGGTAATGTTTTCCGCCGCAGCTATTGCCTGTTCGCGAGCCGCCTGCCATATACCGTAAAGTTTGTTCCTGTGCTCGCAGATATCACCGGCAGCGAATACAGCCTCCACGCTTGTCCTCAGCCGGCTATTAACCACTACTCCCCTGTTTACTTTTATACCCGCCTTTTCTGCAATACTAATATTGGCTCTTACCCCGGAGGAAACAATAACAAAATCAGTTTCAACAATATTATTGTTTGCTAACATAACCTTAAGCGAATCGCCTTCTGTTTTTATCTCCTCTACTTCTGTCTCCATCATGAAATCAATACCTTTATTCTTCAGGATTTTCTGAATAAAACCCGCCCCCTCAGTATCAACCTGTCTCGGAAGAAGATATTCAAAGAATTCAACTACTTTAGTTTTTACATCCAGGCTGCACAGGCTGTTCGCCGTCTCTATCCCCAGCAAACCGCCTCCTATGATAAGCGCCCTCTTCTTCGTTTCCGCGCACTTGATTATTTCAAATGCATCCCGGGCAGTCCTTAGCGTGTACACGCGCTTACTGTCAATGCCTTTTATGGAAGGTTTAAACGGATAACTGCCGAGAGCAAGCAACAACTTATCATAGCCTGTCTCTTCCCGGTTGTCGCAAATAATCTTTTTCAGCGCTGTATCAATACCCGTTATCCTCGCGCCAAGTTTAAGAATAATGTTATTGTCTTTATACCATTCAGGATTCTTGATGTATATATCTTCAATAGTTGTTTTTTTCGCTATTAGGTCTATCAACCGCGGCCTGTAATAAGGGGGGTATTCTTCTTCCGTAAACAAGCATATCTCACAACCCTTGTCATTTTTCCGTATGGTTTCTGCTGCGGTAAAACCTGCCACCCCACCGCCTAATATAATCACTTTCATGATGTTTCTTCACTTTCTTCGTGAAACATACCAATTACCAGTTCTCGGCAAGCAGTTCAAAATACGCCTGCGGATGATTGCATGCCGGGCATTTCCCCGGCGCTTCAGCCCCCTCGTGAACATATCCGCAGTTTGAACACCTCCACTTCACGGGCTTGTCTTTCTTGAACACCTTTCCTTCTTCTATATTTTTAAGCAGTCCCAGGTATCTCTTCTCATGCTGCTTTTCTGCAACCGCTATACTCTTAAAAGTAGCTGCAATCTCATTAAACCCCTCTTCTTTTGCTGTTTTTGCAAATTCCGGATACATGGCCGTCCATTCATGGTTCTCTCCGCCTGCTGATGCTTTAAGGTTCTCCTTTGCATTGCCTATTACTCCGGCCGGGAACCCTGCCTCAATTATAACTTCCCCGCCTTTTAAAAGTTTAAACAAAACCTTTGCATGTTCCTTTTCATTCTCAGCGGTCTCGGTAAAGAAATTACTGACCTGCGCATAACCTTCCTTCTTTGCCGCGCTTGCGAAATAGGTATACCTGTTCCTTGCCTGCGATTCCCCCGCAAAAGCAGTTAGAATGTTCTTTTCCGTTTTGCTTCCCTTCAGTTCCATAGTACTCCTCCTTTTATTTGTAAATCATCCTGGTTTCACCACAAATATTCCAGGTTTCATTTGTTTATCTTATCAACCATATCTTTGAGGAGCATAAAGTGCTTTTGTTCCTCATTTATCAACCTCCCGAACGCTTCTCTACCTGACTTATTGGTGCTGTACTTGTATGCATCATAATAGAAAAGTATTGAATCCTTTTCAGCATTCATGGCAAACTTCAAAGCTTCCTCCTCGTTCATCCCTTCCACTTCCGGAGGCGCTTCACTGAAAACATCAGCATCAATCAGGGTAGCCAGGTATCCTCTTATAAGCTCATCATTAATCAACGGCTGCCCCTTGTATTCGTCTCCAACCTCCTTACTCAATTCCTCAAAGAGCTGAAGGTGTTCCTTCTCATCCTCAGCCAGTTTAAGCATGGTAGTCCTGGTATCAGTATTTTTGACAACATCCGCATACTTCGTATAGAACTCTATACCCTGCTTCTCAAGATTAATGCCCACCCGGAAAGCCTCATAATCATTAAGTTTTTTTTCTATCATTCAATAACTCCTTTTAACTGCATTATAGCTTTACGTCCAGGCTGTTTTCCCATACTCCATGCAGGGTACAGTAAGTAACTGCCAGCAATTCCGAATAAGCCTCCTTCTTAACACTTACCTTGACCCTTGGCAGGCTGTACTGTCCTTCCAGATTAAAACCGGTAATCAACACCGTCTTCCCCTCCTTTGTCCTGCCAAAGAGGTTTATCAAACGTATATAATGCTCCTGTGTGCTGGGATGCATAACTTCCCTGCCGACCTGTACGGTAACCATCAACTCCCTGCACGAGGAACATTCAACCACGGTTATTCCCGGCACATGTTTTTCCCTGCCTTCATCCTCCTGTTTCTTCAGGATATCCTGTAATTTCATCGCCTCTCCTTTCCTTTATCACCAAAATTATTTCTAATGAGTGATAATTAATAGTTTTATCTACCGGCAAATCTTTTTGCCAAACTCAACACATCTTTCCATATCACCATCCTCAGGATTCCATAATGCTTTAATTCCTTCATTCAGCATATTAAAACCACTCTTTGTAAGCTTTTCATTAATCAATTTAACGGCTTCTCCGCTCCATCCATAACATCCAAAAGAAGCCGCATTTTTATTCCGGAACCTGAGCCCTTCAATCATCTCCAACAAGCCTGCTACCGAGAAGAGTATTCCTTTATTTACAGTAGGAGAACCTACA
>JAUXBS010000271.1 GCA_030619245.1 Clostridia bacterium
ACTGTATCCTGAGCACCCTTCCAATACTCGTGCCCATCTCATCCGCCTGTATTAAAGCGGCCATAAAGGAATCAAACTCTCCGATACCAACTCTCCCGCTCATATCTTCAAGGGCTTCCTTCCGCGTTTTTCCTATCTTAAGTTCATTCATGAATCTTGAAAACTCCTCTGTCAGGTATCCCGGTTTGCTCTTTGAAACAACCTTGCCCACCCCTGCGGTAAAATCCATACCAGCTTCAACACACAGTGTAAGCAGGTCAATAGAATTTGGAAGTTCACGCATGAATATCTTTTCCCTGTTTTTTATCCTGTCATTGAGCCACAGGTCAGGATAAAAGAACCCGGCAAGAGATAAGGCCAGCATCACAATAACGTTTCCCTTCCCGGTGACAACCACTCCTGCCAGGGGAACGATAAGAAACAGAAGTTCCTTTACTGCTATAAAATCATCACCATTAAAACCATATGGGATACGCGCCTTATCAAGCCGCAACTTTATATTACCCTTCATCCGGACATACCATCCGGCAGTAATCCTGCTGTTTATTACCGCAACCCTCTTAATCAGAGATAACAATACGTATAACAACCCACTTCCCGCGGATGATTTCTTTTTCATTTTCAATACCGCTTTGGATTTATTCTCCCTGCTTAGAAAATAAAAAGTCACACCTGTTATTGACAGAAATATTCCGGTCATTGCAATAATAAGAATAATAATAGGCATACTATGCGCTTTTCCTTTCCTGTCTTTACATATCTATTGTGGTTATCCTTTTAATGAAAAACATACCGAGCAATTCCAGGACGAATGCTCCCACAAGCATCATGATACCTGCAAACGTATGGAACAAAGGCTCTATCATGTCAGGCGCTATCCTGCTTAATATTACCAGGAGGATTACCGGCAGTAACCCGACCACTATCCCCTGCAATCTACCCTGCGAAGTAATTGTCTTAAGACGCAGCTGCATCATATTCCTCCCTCTTATTGTTGAGGCAATGTTATCATATACTTCCGTGATATTCCCTCCTGTCTCATAGGAAACCAACGTTGCGGTTATAACCAGGTCAAAATCATCACTGTTCACCCTCCTGCCCAATTCAAGCAGGGATTCTTCAAGCGAAACCCCAAGCTGATTTTCCCTGACCACGGTATTTAATTCTCCTGAAATAGGTTCAGGAAGCCTCTTTGCGGCTGCGCTGATACCCTGCAGTAAGCTGAACCCTGCTCTCAATGAACTGTTGATTATTCCTATTGCATCAACCAGCTGGTTGTTTAACTTTTCTGTCCTCCTTTTCCCGTCCCACCTGGTTATCATACCCGGGACAAAGTATGAAACAAGCGCGCACACGGCACCTGCCAGAATACTCCTCATTACCAGCCAACCAAGAATGAACCCTGTTATTGAATATATTATGGAATGGTTTTTGAATGGTTTTATTGAAAGCGGTTTACTGCCTGGCTCTTCCTTCCTGCGCCTGCAGCCAAGAACGTACCAGGTAAACAGGCCTGTCGAACTTCCGATAAGAATGATCCCTGTAATTGCAATCATCTACGAAATTTCTTTCTATTTAATTTTTTCTTTTGACTCTTTGATATAGTCTTTGAATTTATTTATCTTTTTAAGAAGTTTGTTGTACTCTTCCTCTGATTCGTATTTCTCCCTGAAATTCTTCAGTACTTCCTTCTTTTCCGGCTCTAAAATCAACAATGACAACCCCATCCTTGAATACATGAGCTCCACCATATTTTCAAGCATAACCAGGTGGTCTAAAATAGCCCTGAGGTAAAGGCTGTCTATTAACTGATAGTTATTAACCGTTGCATTTCTTTCATACAATTTTTCCTTCAGGGGCTTTATTATAGCGCTAAATTCCTTGATATCCTTCTCTGATGTATCAAGATAATTCATGAACATCTTGTCATAGTGGACGATGACCTCTTCAAGCAGGAGTTCTTTTTCGGATGATTCTTTTCCTGCTCCAAAAACATTTCCACAAATAAACAGTATTCCCGGAACCAGAAAAATTAATAGTAATTTTCTTTTACCCTGAAGGGGCTTATTACTCCGTAATTGTCGCATGATTTTCC
>JAUXBS010000119.1 GCA_030619245.1 Clostridia bacterium
AAGTATGTACTTGCCGGGGAATTCCTTTTTCGTATCAGGAAGGACTTTAAGCGCCATTTCGCCGCTCCCTGCCATGATCGTTGCATGGAACCTCATGTTTACATGCTTCCCTGGAACAACTTCATCGATTAAAACATTTGAAATCTTCGGACTCACGGAGTTCAGGACTGAAACCGAACACCCGGAACAGCCTGCTCCCTGAAGCCATACAACAGGATACTCCGCTGTTTTTGTATCTTTTGCCATTTCTACCTCCCTAGTGCTCTGTAATATCTAACATATCCGCGGGAGCTGTTCTCCCGTCAGTGTGTCAACTATCCTCATACCGCCTATTTTTGTTTTTAATAACACTTTACTTCTGTGCTCCCTTACAACTTCCCCCACAATCCTCGCATTTTTACCTTCAACCGTACCCCTCATTGCGTCTAAAACCCTTTTTGACTCTTTTCCGGAAACAAAGGCAACCAATTTGCCCTCGTTTGCTACGTACAGTGGGTCAAAACCAAGCATCTCGCAGAACCCCCTGGTTTCCCTTTTTATAGGTATGGCTTCTTCGTTTATTTCTATTCCAACCCCGGATTTTTCAGCTATTTCATTAAGAGAAGTTGCAAGGCCGCCTCTCGTGGGGTCGCGTAATACATGAATATTACCGCAGGCCTTTAACATTGACCCTGTCAGTTTGTTCAGCGCCGCGCAGTCACTCCTGATTACTGATTTTAACCTGAATTCCTTCCTTGCGGACATTACAGCCATGCCGTGGTCCGCAATGGTACCGCTGATTATTATCCTGTCCCCTGTTTTAGCATTTGCGGAACTTATATTCAAACCCTTTCCTATTATCCCGAGCCCCGACGTATTCAGGAATATCCCGTCAGCATTCCCCTTCTCCACCACCTTGGTATCACCGGTAACGATTTCCACTCCCGCAGCCTTCGCGGTTTTCTTCATGGAAGTGATTATCCTGCGGAAATCATCCAGGGGAAACCCCTCCTCAATAATTGCGGATACTGAAATATACAGGGGGTTCGCGCCAACCATAGAAAGGTCGTTTACCGTGCCGCATACCGCCAGCTTTCCTATGTCGCCCCCCGGGAAGAATATCGGCTTGATCACATAAGAATCAGTGGTAAACGCAATCCTTTCTTCTTTGCCGCGTGGGATATCAAGGACGGCGCTGTCGTCAAGTTTCTTCAACACGGGGCTTGTAAAGGACTTAAGGATATCCTTTATCAGCCTGCCGGTCAACTTGCCGCCGCTTCCATGCGCGAGCACTATGGTTTCCCTGTTGCTTTTCATAATTTAATATTCTTTCATTACTGCCTGAACTAACTTTTATCTCCCTTTCCCCGTCAAAGGGCGAGGGAATCACTTATGAACTTAATGATTCATGTATAACCTTTGCGATTTTCCTGGCAGCCCCCATTGCCGATATTACCGTGGCTGAACCGGTTACTATATCGCCACCGGCATAAACACTCTTCTTTGAAGTCATGCCTTTCTTATCATCAACCACTATATATCCCCACTTGTTTAATTCAATATCAGGCGTAGCAACTGTAAGCAGGGGATTTGCTTTTGCCCCTATTGCCATAATAACAACTTCCACCTCAACGGTGAATTCCGAACCATTGACCGGAACAGGCCTCCTGCGGCCCGAATCATCAGGTTCCCCAAGCTCCATCCTGATACATTCCACCGCCTTCACCCAGCCTTTTCCATCATCAAGTATACGCACGGGATTAGTCAACAACCTGAAATCAATCCCTTCCTCTTCTGCGCGCTTGATTTCCTCTATTCTTGCCGGCATTTCTTTCTTTGAACGCCTGTAAACGTTATAAACCTTCTCCGCGCCAAGCCTGAGCGCTACCCGGGCAGAATCCATGGCAACATTCCCGCCTCCTACAACCGCATACCTCTTAGCCCTTATTATGGGAGTATCATAGTCCTTCCTGTACGCTTTCATCAGATTAGCGCGGGTCAGGAACTCATTTGCGGAATATACTCCATTAAGGTTTTCACCGGGAATATTCATGAACATCGGAAGCCCTGCCCCAATACCGATATATACCGCATCATAGCCCATCTCAAAAAGCTCATCAACGGTATGTGTCTTGCCAATAATGTAATTGGTTTTTATCTCAACTCCAAGTTTTTCAATATAATCAACTTCCTTCCGGACTATAACCTTCGGCAGCCTGAACTCAGGAATCCCGTAAACAAGGACGCCGCCCGCCTCATGCAGCGCTTCATATATTGTAATCTCATATCCAAGTTTCGCAAGGTCACCGGCTATAGTCAACCCGGAAGGCCCTGCCCCTACAACTGCGATTTTTCTACCATTTCCCCTGGCTCTCTCTGGGATATCCACCTTACCCCTGCCCTGTTCATAATCAGCGGCAAAGCGTTCCAGGTTACCTATGGCAACCGGGTCATTTTTTTTACCCAGGACACATAACTTCTCACACTGGTCTTCCTGCGGGCACACCCTGCCGCAAATACCCGGGAGACTGTTTTTTTCCTTGATTTTTTTTGCCGCGCCAATAAAATCCCCGTCAACTATCAACTGTATGAAAGCCGGTATGTTAATTTCAACAGGACAGCCCGCTACACACGGCATCTTCTTGCATTGCAGGCACCTCCGGGCCTCTTCAACAGCCTGGCCCTCTGTATACCCGAGAGGGACTTCATTGAAGTTCTTCACCCTTTCTCCGGGAGACCGTGACGGCATGGGTGTTTTTTTCTTACTTACAGGCATTAACGTTACCCTCCTGTTTGCATTTATTACAAGCCTCTTTTTCTTCCCTGGCGTAAACCTTCTGCCTGTTCATCAGTAAATCATAATTTACCTGATGGGCATCAAAATCAGGGCCGTCAACACATGCGAATTTTATTTCATCGCCAATCTCAACCCTGCAGCTCCCGCACATGCCCGTCCCATCCACCATGATAGAGTTCAAACTAACTATAGTTTTTATTTTATACGGCCTTGTCACTTCACTTACCACCTTCATCATTATTACGGGGCCTATTACCATAACCCTGTCTATCTTTTCCTTTTCATCAATTAATTCCTTCAGCCGGCCGGAAACAAAACCCTTCCTGCCGTAAGAACCATCATCCGTAGTAATATACACTTCATCGCTTACTGCCTTTATTTTATCTTCCCAGAAAATAAGTTCCCTGGTCCTCGCGCCAAGAATGCAGATAACCTTATTCCCGGCCTGCTTCATTGCACTCGCAATGGGATATATACAGGCAATCCCCACACCACCCCCCACGCAAATCACTGTCCCGTATTTTTCAATATGAGTAGGGACTCCGAGCGGCCCGGCGACATCAAAGATACTATCACCCTTCTTCATGTTTCCCAGTTGAATGGTTGATTTACCCACTTCCTGTACTATTATCGTTATAGTTCCCTTCTTCCTGTCGTAATCCGCAATGGTCAGGGGAATCCTTTCCCCGTTTTCATCTATCCTGATAATAATGAACTGCCCCGGCAGAGTCTTCCCTGCTATATCAGGGGCATCCAGGACATACATTTTTTCATCCGGAGCAAGAGTTTCCTTATTTAGAATCTTGTACATTTGCTTCTCCTTATAATTCATTTGCCATATTTATAATATGCGGCGCAGGTCCCTTCGGTTGATACCATGCAGGGCCCGTAAGGATTCTCGGGAGTGCAGGCCTTTCCAAATAGCCTGCAATCCGAAGGTTTCTTTATGCCTTTCAATATCTCCCCGCAGGAACAGGCGGGATTCTCCCTGCTCTCGCCTATTTTCAAGTTAAACTGCTTTTCAGCATTGAAGGAATCATACTTCTTCTTCAATTTCAAACCTGAACCGGGAATATTCCCAAGCCCCCTCCACTCCGCCCCGGCTTCTTCAAATACCCGTGAAAGCAGTTCCTGAGAAACCTTGTTCCCTTTATCGCAGACAACTCTTTTATACTGCGTTTCCACTTTGCTTTCAGAACTTCTTATCTGATTTATAATCATGTATATAGATTGCAGTATATCCAGCGGTTCAAACCCCGATACCACACATGGCACGCCGTATTTCTCCGGTATTGGCTTGTATGCGTCCGCCCCTATGGTAATGCTCACGTGCCCCGGGCAGAGAAAACCGTCTATTTTAACATCTTCCGATTCCATCAATGCCTGCATTGCAGGCACGACAAGTTTATGACTGGTTAAAACAAAGTAATTCTTCATTTTACTCTTAAATGCATCCAGGACACATGCCGCTATCAATGGTGAAGTGGTCTCAAAACCAATCCCGATGAAAACAACTTTCTTGCCCGGGTTTTCCCGGGCGATTGCCAGGCTTTCGGCAGGGCCGTAAACAACCCTTATATCCGCGCCCCCGGCCCTCTCTTTCTCCAGGCTTGTCAGGGTGCCCGGGACTTTGAGCATGTCGCCAAAAGTGGCGACGATAACGTCCTTCATCCCCGCAAGCGCAATCATCCTGTCAATGTCCTTCTGGCTGGTAACGCACACGGGGCACCCTGGTCCGGATAGAAAGTTAATGCTTTCAGGAAGCATTTCCCTTAAACCGTGGCGGAATATTGCCATGGTATGCGTGCCGCAAACCTCCATTATGTTCATCCTGCGTGAACTGTTTTTTCTTATTTTCCTTAAAATATTTTTTGCCAGGACAGGATTGTTAAATTCATCAATATATTTCATGTTTCTGTCTCTTCTCCAGAATTAATGGGTAGAAAAATATGATTATCCTTTAATTCAGCATTTAAAAGGTGTTTCAATCTGCCGACTTGTCTGCGTTTATGAGTGGAGATATTTTTTCGGAGCAGTCGGCGAGGACTGTCTGAACCCGACCAAATCGGGTGAGTTCCGCAGTCGCCGGAAAAATAGCTCCCGATTGCAGACTTAAGGCAGATGAAACAGCCTTTAGAATGCTGAACAATTTGCATTGATTTCTCTAATGTCATTATATCGTCGCTAAACAA
>JAUXBS010000269.1 GCA_030619245.1 Clostridia bacterium
ATGGCATAAACCAGGATATAATGGAAGACAGCATACACTCTCTGGTAAAATCTGAATCGGAAGCTACACTGGCAGGGATTGAAGAAGTTCTTTCGTGGGATGGCCGAGAAAAAAGGATTAAATACTATTTTACCTGTTATGTCCTTGACAAGGTGAAGTCAGGCAATAACATTTACGCTCTTGCTGAAGAAAAACACAAGGAACTCATGGAAATAGAAAGCCGGTTTATTTCCGGGACAGCAATTGAAGAGGAAGCTGCGGAGAGGCTCTCCCTTAATGCGCTTAAGCTTGCCCTGGAATTCAGAATATTGTCCCACGAGGCTATGTTCTTCGGGAAAAAAATGAATTTAAGCGATAATTTCAGCAAGTTGGAAATAGATTCATTGAACAGGGTTTATGCAGCGGGCGACAGGAAAGAAAAGAACGGCACCGAGAGAGACCTTGAAGAAGCTCTTAAGTTATACAACGAAGCTTATAAGTACAGGCCTGATGAGATATTTAAGGCCAGGATGATTGCCGTAAAAAAACGCCTTCCCTGCGCTGAGTGTAAATTCAGCGGCTCCTGTATTCAATGTAAAGGTGAAAAAGGCAGTTGGAAAACATGCGCTGTATGCAAGGGCAGTTTAAAGGTCAATATTACCTGTCCCGTGTGCAACGGTGATGGAAAGAAGAGTTGTGAGAAATGCAATGGACAGGGAAAACTCAAGGAACGGTGTATAATATGTATAGACGGGAAACTCAAATGCCCGGATTGTGATGGGCAGGGGTATATAATCGAAGATTGTCCGAAAAAGATTAAGTGTCCGAGATGCCTGGGAGAAGGAAAAATAAAAGAAGAAATTCCAGCCACGACAGTTGTCTGTCCAGCCTGCGGCGGCGGAGAAGGGAAGGCTGCCTGCGCAGTATGTTCAGGCGCCGGGGTGATACATAAACCCGTTACCTATCAATATATTGGCTGCGCCAAATGTACCGGAACCGGAGAAATAACCTGTCCCGTATGTAACGGTACCGGACAGAATAAAATAAAATGTGAAAAATGCAAAACCAAAGGAGAGATTGTCTGTCCCGAATGCAAGGGGACAAAATATGTGTTTACTACCTGCGATAAGTGCCAGGGTATAGGCCGTGTAGGAATTTGCCCCAAATGCAGTGGAGCTAAAAGCATAGTACAAGACTGTACCAACTGTAAGGATGGTAAAGAATGGAAAGATTGCAGCCACTGTAACGGCACGGGCCTCTGTCCTGTCTGTGGCGGTATAGGACACAGGAAATAGAAGTACCAGCATTATTTTTGCCCGGCAGTATAACCCTGTCCTGATAGTCCCGGGCACATTCACGGAGCCTTTACTGAACACCGTGAATGTATTCCATATAAACATTTCCTGATGCAGAGGACCCTCAAACAAAATATCATTGATTTTATTAGTGATTTTTAGTATATTTAACGGAAATATCCGGCCCCGTAGCTCAGCTGGATAGAGCATTGGTTTCCTAAACCAAGTGCCGGGCGTTCGAATCGCCCCGGGGTCACTTGAATAAAAGGGAATATACATGATAGATTTGCACACTCATACATTTTACTCTGACGGCTGTCTTTCACCTTCGGAACTGGTATACAGGGCAAAGGTTGCAGGTTATGAAGCCATCGCCATATGCGACCACATAGACCAGTCAAACATTGACTTCGTAATCCCAAGAATTTCAAGGGTTTGTGAAAGCCTTTCAAGGGAATACGATATCAAAGTTATAACAGGCGCTGAGTTAACCTACGTACCCCCGAAACTCATTGCCGGAATGGTTTCAGAAGCAAGAAAAACCGGCGCGAATATCGTAGTGGTCCACGGTGAAACTCCGTCAGAAACCGTACCCCCGGGAACGAACCATGAGGCAATACTCGCAGGCGCGGATATCCTGGCGCATCCGGGGCAGATAACAAGGGAAGACGTTGAACTTGCAAAGTCAAAAGGGGTACTGCTTGAAATAACCACACGTAAAATGCATTCGTCAACCAATGGGCATGTTGCAAAACTTGCCGGGGAAACAGGAGCGGGCCTTGTACTGAACACGGATACGCATGACCCTGAGGACTTCAGGTCGGATAAACAGGCAATAGAAGCGGTAAAAGCCTGC
>JAUXBS010000281.1 GCA_030619245.1 Clostridia bacterium
AGCCCCAACTCCTGAAGTTTCTCCACTTCCCTCTGAATACCCCTGATTGACTGGTGTGTAAGAATAGAAATCTGTCTCTGATAGTAACTTTCTTCAGAATTAAATAAAAATAGTTTTAGAACCTCAACCCTGGCTTTTGAAGAAAAAAGTTTTTCTAACATAGTTAACCCTTGTATGCACTTTGTAGTCAATTATATACATATTGTAGTCATTTGTCAAGTAATTTCTTTCCCTGCTTTGTTGAAAAGTTAATTCTCTTCGAATATAAGTCTTTTTTCGCTTATGAAATGTATTTTATCTTCAGTCGGAATTCCCCTATATAGATTAGACCTAACCTGCCAACCCTGTCAATATCAATGACATATATAACCCTTTGCCGCGGAATGCGCGGCAGTTGCCGGAGATGCCAGGTATATTTCTGATTTAACGTTGCCCATTCTACCCCTGAAATTCCTGTTTGCAGTCGACAGGCACCTCTCTCCATCCGCAAGTATGCCGCTGTGAACGCCTACGCAGGGCCCGCAGCCCGGAGTCAGTATAACCGCCCCCGCATTGACAAATATCTCAATGAGCCCCTCCTTCAAGGCATCAAGGTAAACCTTCCTGGAAGCGGGACATACCAGGAGCCTCGTGTCGGGATGGCGGTGCTTGCCTCTCAGTATCCCTGCCGCAATACGCATATCCTCAATCCTTCCGTTCGTGCAGGTACCTATAAACACCTGGTCTATCCTTATTTTCTTTCCGACAACCCCGGACACAGGTACGACATTGTCAACAAAATGAGGCAGAGAAACCATCGGTTCAAGCGAAGAAGCATTTATATTGATGACTTTTTCATACCTGGCTCCTTTATCCGCCCTGATTTCCCTGAACTTGCTCTCCCTGCCGTATTCCTTCATAAACCTGCGGGTTATCCTGTCAGAGGCAATCAACCCCGCCTTTGCCCCTGCTTCCACAGCCATGTTGGAAATCGTAAACCTCTCCGACATCGGCATGTTCCTTATCGTGCTACCGGCAAACTCCAGCGCCCCGTACGTTGCTCCTTCAGCCCCGAGCTTTCCGATTAAATAAAGTATCAGGTCCTTTGAACACACCCCTTCCGGAAACTCTCCTTCTATATTCACCAGTATGGTTGACGGAACCTTAAGCCACGTTTCCGACATCGCTGTTGCCACCGCTATGTCGGTGGACCCCATACCCGTAGAAAATGCAGCCATGGCTCCCCCCATACAGGTATGGGAATCGGCCCCGAGCACAATCTGCCCCGGGCAAATCCGTTCCTCAATCATTTTCTGGTGACAGACACCTTCTCCCACTTCGGAAAGAACTGCGCCTGTCTGTTTTGCAAACTCTCTTAATATCATGTGGCTTTCAGCAAGAGCCTGGCTGGGCGACGGCGCAGCATGGTCAAGAAACATGATCAATTTCCTGCAGGCAGCTTTCTGCCGCGCATTAGGAGGTTTACCCCACAGAGCGCGTATTTGCTTTACTGCAAGCGGACCGGTACCATCCTGCACCATGCAGATGTCAACGCCGGCAATGACAAAATCCCCGGCTTTCACATCCCGTCCGGCATGCTCGCCAATAATTTTCTCAGCAATAGTTTTTTTCACTGTATCGTAACCTCACCTTTATAAACTTCTTCTAAATCTCTAACCACCTTGTTAATATCATATTGTTCTTTTAACTTACCCTTCCCGTTTTTACCCATTCTTGCCGCCAGATCCTTGTCTTTCAATAATCTTATAACGAATTCCGCTGTCTTTTCCACTTTTCCACCGGAAGGAGAAACAAGGAAACC
>JAUXBS010000182.1 GCA_030619245.1 Clostridia bacterium
AAAAGCAGTGAATCTTTTACGGTAGGCGTTGTTCTCAGGGAAAGAGGGGATAACGGGATTGAAAGCTACATTAAAAAGGTTTGCGAAAGGCTTAAAGAAAAGTATGGGGCGAGGATCATTTTTATCCCTTTTCACCGCACCGGAGACAGGCTGATATCTGAAAGAGTGGCAGGAACAGCCGGGGATAGAGAAATTATTTCATGGGACGAGTTAAAAGATATATTTGAGGTATATAAGAGCATTGATGTGATACTGGGGATGAGGCTTCATTCCCTCATCCTGGCATGTCTTTCAAACAAGCCATTTGCGGCAATTTCACCGGTTAGTAAAAACTGCGGTTATGACACTAAGATAATCAATTTTATAAAATCCATCGGGCTTAATCAGGAAGACAACGTATTGGACGGCAGGGAAATGAATCCGGATGATTTTGCGGAAAAGGTAAGGGAGCTCTTTATTAACCGGGAAAAATTCCACAGCGTTATTGATGCCAGGGTAAAAGAGCTTATCAGCCTGTCAAAATTGAATATGATTTATCTGGAAAAAGCGCTTAATAATTAGAAAAAGGAGTTGAGCAACATGATTATAATGGAGAATGTTTTTGTCAGGTTTCCAAATGAAATTGAGGCATTGATTGATATTAACCTTAAAATAGGGAAAGGGGAGTTTGTTTACCTTTATGGGCCGGGCGGAGCAGGCAAGAGTTCTTTGCTGAAATTGATAAACCGCGAGGTCCTGCCGGAAAGCGGCAAGGTGTTTGTTGATAATCAGGAAACTTTAAAGATGAAGGATAGGGATATATCGCGGCTGAGAAAGAGGATAGGATTTATATACCAGGATTTCAGGATGCTCTGGAAGAGGACAGTATATGAAAACATAGAATTTATCCTGAATGCCGTGAGGATGAAAGAGGATATGATGTTTGATAGGATATGCGAGGTATTGAAGATAGTTAACCTCCTTGATAAAAAGGATTACCTGCCGCCTCAGCTTTCATATGGAGAACAACGCTGTCTTTGCATTGCCCGCGCCCTGGTTAATTCTCCTGAAATAATTCTTGCCGATGAGCCTATTGTTGACCTGGACAGTCACGTGCGCAATGAAATAATGAGGGTTTTAAACAATATAGTCCATCAGGAAAATACCACTGTTATACTTACCACCAAAAAAAATGATGTTATGAAAGAATACCCTCACAGGGTTGTGGAAATAAAGGAAGGACGGATAACCGGGGCTGTAAACGGAGAGTAAAGAGGGAATACTATTAGAACAAAGGCGGTGTGATAATGGGATACATAATAAGGGAAGTGAAGGATAATCTCAAGAGGTACAAGTTTTCAAACCAGGTGTGTATCTGGTCGATTACTATGACAATGCTCATAATAGGTATCTTCCTGCTGTTTGCGGTAAATTTGCAGATAGTAATCAATGATTTAAGGGAAAGAGTGGAAATCGTTGTCTTTCTTAAGAGCGGGGTTGACAGCAGGCGCGTGTCACAGTTAAAAGCAAAGATTAACAGGATAGACAATGTAAAATCAGTAAAGTACTCTTCACCCGAGGAAGCGCTCATTGAGTTTACCATGGATTCGGATTTGAGGAAACAGATAGAATTTATCGGGGAAAATCCCCTGCCTGCATCTTTCAGTGTGCACCTGGACCTGGAATACGAGGAACTGATGGAGCGGGTAGCGGGGAAAATAGAAAAATATGATTCAGTTGATGAGGTAAGGTATGGGAAAGAAGAGGTAAACAACATAACAAAATTAGTTAATACCGTAAAGTTTTCAGGCCTTGTACTTGTCATAATAGTCGGTATAATGACAATGACTATTATAGGGTATACCATTCACCTTGCGGTTCACCTGAGGGGGCAGGAAATCAGGGTGATGAAACTGGTGGGCGCTACGGCCTGGTTCATACGGCTGCCCTTTCTTATTGAGGGTATCCTGCAGGGTTGTGTGGGGGGGCTGCTTTCAGCAGGGCTTTTATATGTAGTTTACAGGATAATATTGACTAAACTTGAAGGAATTGTATTCCTGCCTTTGTACTACCTCGCTGTAATGGTTATTGTAGGAATGGTTTTTGGCCTGGCAGGCAATTTTATAGGCATCGGCAGTCATATAAGGGAGGGCAGGGCAGGAACCTGATACAGTGAAGATGATTATTTATAATAAATATTCAAAATTAATATATTTCATTATTGCAGGATTTATCCTGTGTGTGACATGTATTTATGAGCATAATGATTACTGCCGGGGGCAGAGTTATAAGAGGCAAATCAGTGACATTAAAAAATATGAGGAACAGTCGCGTGTACAGGCAAATAATTTAAGGAAATCAATAGAAGAAAGAAAACAACGCGAAAAGGAACTGGCGAAGAAGGAAGGAACCCTTACTTTTAAATTGAATAAGATAAAAAGCGAAATCAATAAAACAACAAAAGAATTGAAAAAACTGCAGGACGACATAAGGACGGTAAAAACACAGAAGGAAAAGACAGGAGAGGATTTAATATTGCAGCAAAAAGAAGCGTCCCGATGGAACAGCCTGGCATCAAAAGAAGCGGGCTGCCTGTACAGGTATGGGTTGCACAAGAAAGGCCAGGAGAATGTCTGGCTGCTCAATGCCATATCTTCAAAAAAGTTTGGGAATTACATAAGAAAACAAAAATACATGAAGGCAATAATTTCACAAAAGACATCAGTGCTCCAGAGAGCAAGGAAGCAGTGTGAGGCAATAATCAGGCTTGAGGAAAACCTTGGTAAAAAGGAAGTAGAATTAGAATTGTTAACCAGACAGCAGAAAAAAACACAGGTAGAATACGAGGATAAGAAAAAAGAACAGGGTAAACTGCTGAATGAAGTGAAGAGAAAGAGGAAGAAAGTTGAAATAGAAATCAAGGAACTTGAAAAGTCCGCTGCATCCCTGCAGAATATGATATATTCACTGGTAAAAAAGAAAAAGGACATTGTAAGCGAGCAGGAGGCTGCCCTGTATAAAGCTTCCAGCAAGAGAACTGTTATATGGCCGGTTGAAGGCGGCAGCGTTATGTCGCTTTTTGGAAAACAACCGCATCCCGAACTTCCCGGAACGTATGTATTTAACAGGGGAATAAAAATAAAAGTCCCATACGGCAGTTCGGTTATTTCAGTGGAAAGCGGCAGCGTTCTTTATGCAAAGGAATTCCAGGGTTACGGTAAAATGCTTATTGTAGACCACGGGAAAGGTTTTTATTCAATATACGGCCAGCTTGCGGAATTTTTAACCAGGGAAAACGACGTAGTGCAGAAAAGACAGGCAATAGCAAAGTCAGGGGCCTTCATTTACTTTGAAATAAGAATGAACGGTACCCCGGAAGACCCGTTGGGCTGGCTTAAATAATCGTTTAAAGGAGAGGGATATGAGTATGGACAGGAAGAATAAATTCGTTGTTGCGGCAGTATTGCTTGCGGTAATATTAATATCAGGAGGGACGGATGTCATTAAAAACATCCAGGCAAAAATGGATGATATCTATAAAGAGATAAAGGTGTTCACCGAGGTGTTTATAT
>JAUXBS010000091.1 GCA_030619245.1 Clostridia bacterium
GATACCAACTGCGCCGTACGCTTCAGCAAGTTTTACAAAATCAGGATTGCCGTCCTTAAGCAGTGTTCCCGAATACCTTTCATTGAAGAACATCTGCTGCCACTGCCTCACCATGCCAAGATAACCGTTGTTGAGTATCGCTATCTTCACTGGAATCTTGTTCTGAACCGCCGTGGACAATTCCTGTATATTCATCTGTATACTGCCGTCACCCGCTATGTCAAAAATAATCTTATCCGGCTTTCCGAACTGCGCTCCTATGGCAGCGGGAAAACCATAACCCATTGTCCCGAGTCCGCCGCTCGTCAGCAACTGCCTCGGATAATTGTACCTGAAAAACTGCGCGGCCCACATCTGGTTCTGGCCGACCTCGGTTGTAATTATGGCTTTACCCTTTGTTATCTCATGTATTTTTTCAATAACGTACTGCGGGCGCAGTTTACTGTCATTTTCATAAACCAGCGGCCCTTCGGCTTTCCACTTTTTTATCCTGTCATGCCACTTCTTCAGGTTCATTTTAATTTTTTCCGCAGCTATAAGTTTATTCAGTTCTTTCAATATATCCTTTGCATCCCCAACCACCGGCAGGTCAGCCGGGATATTCTTGCTTATGGACGTCGGGTCAATGTCTATATGTATAATTTTTGCTTTTGGGGCGAATTCACTGACTTTTCCTGTAATCCTGTCATCAAACCTCGCTCCGATTGCCAGGATTAAATCGGAATTCTGTATGGCATGATTGGCATAGTACGTACCATGCATGCCCAGCATGCCAAGGAAGAGCCCGGAATCGGCAGGGTAAGCGCCCAGTCCCATCAGAGTCAACGTAACGGGTATCCCCAGGCTGTCTGCGAATATCCTTAACTCCTTTGACGAATCAGAACTAATGATACCGCCACCCGCGTAGATAATGGGTTTTTTTGCCTTTTTTACCAGGTCCAGGACTTTCTTTATTTGCTGTTGATGCCCTTTGTAAACAGGATTATAACTCCTCATTTTTATATTCTCAGGATAATTGAATTCAGTTACCTGCTTTGTAATGTCCATGGGAATGTCAATCAGCACGGGCCCGGGCCGGCCCGTCCTTGCCAGGTAAAATGCCTTTGCAATGGTAACAGCCAGGTCCTTTATATCCCTTACCATGAAATTATGCTTGGTTATTGACCTCGTAACCCCGGTAGTATCAGCTTCCTGGAACGCATCATTCCCGACGAGGTGCGTGGCTACCTGCCCTGTAAAAGCCACCATCGGTATTGAATCCATGTATGCCGTCGCAAGCCCCGTGGCAAGATTGGTCGCGCCGGGCCCGGACGTCGCAATGCACACACCTACCTTCCCGGTTGCGCGCGCGTAACCGTCAGCCATATGCGCCGCCCCCTGTTCATGCCTGGCCAGGATAAATTTAACGGGAGCATCATATATAGCGTCAAAAGTTGGCAGTAAAACCCCGCCCGGTATGCCAAACATTATTTCAACTTTTTCTTTCTTCAGGCATTCGGTTATAATTTCCGCGCCGGTTTTCTTCATGAAAATGTCTCTCCTTTTTATTCTTTATCTTTTACCTTTAAAATCGCCCCGGTATTTGCCGATTGTACCATACTGCTGTATCTCGCAAGCCACCCCTTATTTATTTTGGGAACGGGCGTCTTCTGTTTGAGTTTCCTTACATCTATTTCAGTATTGGTCAATCTTATGTTAATGGCCCTCGCGGGTATATCAATAGTAATATCATCCCCGTCCTTAACTATCCCTATCGCCCCTCCACGCGCTGCCTCGGGTGATACATGGCCTATACAGGGCCCTCTCGTGCCGCCTGAAAAACGCCCGTCCGTTATAAGGGCTACCGAATTCCCCAGGCCCATGCCTACCAGGGCTGACGTCGGTGAAAGCATCTCCCTCATTCCCGGGCCGCCGCACGGCCCCTCGTAACGTATAACAATCACTTCCCCCTTCTTTATTTTCTTCTCCATGATGGCCTTCATTGCCTTCTCCTCGCTGTCAAACACCCTGGCCTTGCCTTTATGAATCATCATGTTTTCACTCACCGCCGCCTGCTTGACAACACACCCGTCGGGGGCAAGGTTACCGTAAAGCACAGCTATACCGCCCTGCTTGCTGTACGCCTTTTTAGTATTCCTTATTATATCGCTGTCACAAACTACGCCCTCCTTCGCCAGGACCTTAATATTCCTGCCGGTAACAGTAGGATTATCCTTCATTTTATCCTTCAACACAAAAAGCACTCCCTGAACACCTCCCGCATATTCCAGGTCTTCTATAAAGTATTCGCCTCCCGGGCGTATGTTTACAAGCTGCGGCGTTGACTTGCTTATCTCGTCAAATTTCTTCAACGGGAGCTCTATTCCCACTTCGTTTGCGATTGCCGGCAGGTGCAGCACCGTATTCGTTGAGCCGCTAAGAGCCATATCCACTGTTATTGCGTTGTCAAAGGCCTGACTGGTAAGAATCTTCTTTGGAGTAATATTCTGTTTTACCAGGCTTACAACACGTTCGCCTGACACGTAGGCTATCCTTTTCTTCTTAGCCGAACCTGCAAGAGCCGTGCCGCACCCGGCATACGACATCCCGAGCGCCTCGATAAGGCAGGCAGTGGTATTCGCCGTGTACATCCCGGAACACGAACCCTCGCCCGGACAGGCGGTTAACTCCATATTCTTAAGCTCCTGGATGTCTATCTTCTTTTGCTGAAAACTGCCGACCGCTTCAAAAGCGTCCCTTACCAGGGACCTCCTTTTCATTTTATAATTACCGGAATGCATCGGGCCCGCAGTAACGATAATGGAAGGTATATTTACCCGCGCCGCCGCCATCAGCATTCCCGGGTTTATCTTATCACAGTTGGTCAGGAGCACCAGCCCGTCTAACTGATGAGCCAGGGCAATACTCTCTATCATGTCAGCAATGAGTTCCCTTGAAGGCAGTGAATAATGCATGCCAACATGCCCCATGGCAATACCGTCACAGATGCCGGGTATCCCAAAAAGGAATGAAACCCCTCCCGCCGAATGGACCCCTTTCTCAATGGCTCTCTCAAGTTCCCTCATCCCGACATGGCCCGGGATAAGGTCCGTGAAACTGGTTGCCACGCCTATGAAAGGTTTTTCAAGGTCACCGGGGCCTTTCCCTGTCGCATAAAGCAAACTCCTGTTTGGAGCTCTTTCAATACCTCTCTTCATTTTGTCACTTCTCATAGTGTACCCCCGATCTTAAAGATAAAAAATATTTTATTTTTTCCTTTACAGGTTTTATTCTTCCTTCAGTAATTTATATTCTATGCTGTCAACCAGGGCCTGCCAGCTTGCCTCAATGATATTCTCGGATACACCGACCGTCCCCCAGGTATCTTTTTTATCTTTCGACTCAATGACAACCCTTACCCTGGATTTTGTACCGCCTGTTCCGTTTACAACCCTTACCTTGAAATCCCGAAGGGATACATCCTTCAGTTCAGGGTAGAACCTGTTAAGCCCTTTTCTCAAGGCAGTGTCAAGCGCTTCAACAGGGCCGTAGCCTTCAGAAACGGTTATTTCATCCTTGCCCTTGACAGAAAGTTTCACTATCGCCTCTGATTTAAGGAACCCGCTCCGGTCCTTCCAGATAATAGTCCGGAACCCCTTTAATTTGAAGAAAGTCCTGTGCTTGCCGACCGTCTTCTTCATCAGTAGTTCCAGGGAACCGTCCGCCCCCTCAAACTGGTATCCAAGGTGCTCCAGTTTCTTCACCTTTTTCAACAACTTCTTCACTTCCGCATCACTCCTGAAAGTGATATTAAATTCCTTTGCTTTGGATAAAACAGCGCTCTTACCGGAAAGTTCCGACACCAGGAACCTGCGGCTGTTCCCAACCAGCCCGGGCTCTATGTGCTCATAAGTTTTCGTATCCCTTTCCATGGCGCTGACGTGTATCCCGCCTTTATGCGCAAAAGCGGAATTACCCACAAAAGGCTGCCTGTTATCCGGATTGAAATTTGCAATACCGTCAACATCCCTGCAAACCCCGGTCAGGCTTTTCAACTTCCTGTCCGATATACAATCAATACCAAGTTTTAATTTCAGGTTTGGCATAACGGAAGACAGGTTGGCATTCCCGCACCTTTCACCATAACCGTTAATAGTCCCCTGCACAAGCGCGCAGCCCGCCTGAACGGCAACGATGGAATTGGCGACAGCCAGTCCGGAATCATTGTGAGCATGTATCCCGAGGGGAACCTTTATTGATTTCCTGACTTCCTTCAATATATCCTTAATTTGTGATGGCAGTATACCGCCATTGGTGTCACACAAGGTAATATTATCCACCCCTGCGTCCTGAGCCATTTTCAATGTTTTAAGGGCATAGCCCCTGTTATTCACGAAACCGTCAAAAAAATGTTCGGCGTCAAATATTACCTCCAGGCCTTTTGATTTCAACCACTTCAGGGTTTCCAGTATCATCTTCAGGTTTTCATTAAGGGTTGCCCTCAGGGCGTTCTTCACCTGGAAATCCCAGCTCTTCCCGAAAATAGCCACCACCCTGGTTTTTGAGTCTATTATTGCCTTGAGATTGGGGTCATGAGCACAATTATTACCCTTGTGCCTCGTACTGCCAAACGCAGTGATTTTTGCATTCTTCAAGGACAATTTTCCGGCCTTCTTGAAAAACAGTATATCCTTTGGATTTGACCCCGGCCAGCCTCCCTCAATATAATGAACGCCAAGGCCGTCAAGTATTTTTACTATCTTCAACTTGTCTTGAATTGAGAAATTTACTTCCTCGCCCTGTACGCCGTCACGCAGTGTAGTATCATATATTAATACTTTTTTTGGAACCATTGTTTTACTCCTGTTTATTTTTTCTTACACAACCCGAACCCGCTGTGTATCGCCCTTACCGCCTTTTCCATATCCCCGGCATCAATCACACAGGATACCCGTATCTCAGAAGTCGCTATCATTTGAATATTTATCTTCTTTGAACCAAGGATGGAAAATAATTTTGCCGCAACGCCCGAATGGCTCTTCATGCCAACCCCTACGATGGAAACCTTTGCCACCCTGTCACTGTAAATCACCTGCCTTGCTTTAAGGCTTTTCTTGACGCCCTCCATTATCTTAATGCATTTCTTAAGGTCTCCGTGTTTAATGGTAAATGAAACATCGTTTTCCCCCGATACTGCCGTACTCTGTACAATCATATCCACGTTAACGCCGCTCTTTGACAGCGCGCCGAATATCTTCGCAACCACACCAGGCTTGTCTTTTACCCCCGTGATTGCCATTTTAACGTTATCCTTCTCGTGTGAAACACCGGCAACAACAACTTCCTCCATCATGGGAACCTCCTTGCAGATAATTGTTCCAGACTTCCCGGAAAAGGTAGACCTTACATGTATGTTTACATTATATTTCTTCGCAACTTCTATTGAACGCGCCTGCATGACCCGGGCCCCGGAACCCGCCATCTCAAGTATTTCATCATAAGATATCCTGTTAATCTTCCTCGCCCCGGGAACGATTCTCGGATCAGCGTTATAAACACCTTCAACATCCGTGTATATCTCGCATACACTTGCCTTTAATACTGACGCCAGGGCAACCGCTGTCAGGTCGGACCCTCCCCTTCCCAGTGTCGTAATATTATCCTCATGGCTTATACCCTGGAATCCCGCTACGATTATTATCTTTCTTTTCTTCAGTTCCCTGTCTAGCCTTGAGGTGTTTATATTCTTTATCCTTGCCCTGGTATGTGAAATATCCGTCATTATCCCGCACTGCGGGCCGGTAAAC
>JAUXBS010000247.1 GCA_030619245.1 Clostridia bacterium
ACCTCTTCTGGACATAATCTCAACAAGCATTTTTTAGCTCTATATATATTATAACATGCTTTTTAATATATGTCAAGTGGTATTATAGAAAAGCTTATAATCACTTATTAGTACTATAGCCTATATTCCCCATATCTATCAGTTCTGTACTGGAAAACAGGAGAGGCTCAATCTTTTCTTCTTTGATCATACTCTTTATAACCGTCCTCATCAGGACTTCACCCATGTGTACGGGGTTTGTATTCAGGGTTGCGGTCAATCCGCCTTCCCTGATGGAATTAAGCGCGTTCTGGTTTCCATCAAGCCCGACTATAAATATCTCGCCCTTTTTTCCGAGATCCTCTATCACATCCTGTGCACCCAGGGCCATTTCGTCACTAACCGCGAAAAAAGCATCTATACCGGGATTTGCTTTAATTATTGCCCTGGCCGCTTTTCTTGCTTTTTCCCTATCCCAGTCCGCGCTTTTAACGGCAGCCACTTCGATTTCGGGATACTCCTTCATGACTTCAAGAAACCCTTCCTTTCTCTGGATGGAATCAAGAGCATCCGCCCTTCCCTCCAGTACAGCAACTTTCCCCTTTTTTCTGAGCAGCCTCACAAGGTACTCGCCAACATTTCTTCCCGCTCCCATCTGGTCATAACCGATACTGGACACAACCTCTCCCTGCCCTGATATTACGGGGAATTTAACTATATTAAAGAAAAACACCAGCACCCCAGCGTTGTTTGCCATTTGAATCAACCTGCTTATTAATTCCGGTGTTTTTGAACATATAGCAATGGCATCCACACCTTCTTCCATAAGGTATTCAACCGCTTTTAACTGTTCTGTTTCAGACTCTTCCTCCGGAGCCCTTACAATAACCTGAATATCATGAAAATCCTTCGTTACATTTTTTACACCTTTCAACACAAAATTGTAAAATGGATGGAGAATAGGGGGACAGAACCCGAATTTAATGAAAGTCCTCGATATTACCAGTGATGACGTTATCCTGTTACCTCCATCCTTCTCGGAAAGGTAAAGCGCCTGCCTGGCCCTTTCAAACAACCCTGTTTTTGTATTGGCATTGTCGGGATATGTTGACAATCCTATGCTGATTGAAAACTTTGCATTTTTAGCACCCTTGAGTTTACAGGACTGGATTTCCTTCCTTATTTTGTCCATTACAGGAAATACTTTCGTACTCTTGGAATGAGGCAATACCAGGACTAACTCATCTTCCGCGGAACGCGTTAAAAGGTCATAAGGGCTGGTATTCTCACCAATAATCTTTATAACCGCCCTTAACACCATCTCTCTCATGGAACTGCCATATTCCTCAATATATTCGTGTAAGTTATCGATTCTTATAACTGCCAGGCATACCGAGTACCTGAAACGACTTGCAGAAATAATCTCCCTATCAACAGTTTCTTCCAGGAATTTTAAATTATACAGTCCGGTAGTTTCATCTATCCTGCTAATCTCAATCAATTTTTCCTTTGCCTTTAACAGTCCATCGATATCCATGGCAAAAGCGATCTGTGAGGCAATAAATAGAATCAGTTCTAATAAATCATCCGTCTTTTTTATCCTGTCCTTGAAATACAGCGTCAATACTCCTATTGCCTTATTCCTGACAATCATAGGAAAGGAAATTATTGAAAGAATTTTCTCTTTCCTGATAAACCTTGAAAACTTGAACAATTGATTATTTTCTACATCCGCAACTACCTGCACCTTTTCCTCATCTATTGCCTTATGGTCTATGCCATCTCCCATTTCAGGGACATATTCTATTCCGCTGGGGTATTCCTGTTCTTTAACAAAAGACGAAAGCAGCTTCAACGCACTATCATATTCATTCCATGCACGCAGGAAACATATATCCGCGCCGGTAAATTCCGAAACGGATTCAAGCCATTGTTCCCACGTCTTTTCAGAATTGATGTAACTTTTTGTAGCTTTTGCCATTTCTAAAAGTAATTCAGCCATATTATCCGAAGTCTTTACAGTTTTTTTCCCATTCTTTTTCATAGCAATATAATATAATTATTACATGTGTAAGTCAACATCTATTTTATCATTGGGGTCAAGTAGACCAGAGGAACTTTCCCTCAAGCCTCTCACAGAACCGTACTTGTCAAGGAAATATATTGTTAGTTTTGGGAATAGAGACATCGCACCCCCCTCTCCGGGAGTTGATGGGTCAAAAGATTGGTATGTTTTTGGGGGACGCAGAAACAGCAAAGTTGCCTGGGTTAAAAACATGGCATTTCTATTTTGGCTTGACAAAATACATTAAATACTTGACTTAAAGCTGCCTCTTTTTGTAAACTCAAATTAAGAAACATAAATGATGTATTAGATGGCAGGTTTTACCAGAATTCACAATATTGCCAGGTATACTTA
>JAUXBS010000234.1 GCA_030619245.1 Clostridia bacterium
GATTAAAGAAATAGGTAAATATTTCAGTGACCGGGTGTACCAGACAATAGTTCCAAGGAACGTTCGTCTTGCGGAAGCCCCCTCCTTCGGGAAACCTGTTATCTTCTACGCCCCCGAATCCAAGGGAGCAAAAGCCTATCAGAACCTTGCAAGAGAATTCCTTAAAGGAAACGGTATAGAACTTAAGGAAGGCCCGGTTGGGGAAAAATCAAAATACCCCCTTGCCGTACAGAAAGAAACAAAAAAGGATTTAACCATTACCGGTAAATAACATGGGAATTGCTGTAATTTATATTGATTTTACCTTATTCATATTCTTTATAGCCTTATCAGGTTTCTTCTCCTCTGTTGAAACAGCTCTTACTTCTCTTGATAAGCTTAGCGCCAAAGAACTCCTGAAAGAAAACTCCCGGAAAGCCAAGCTCCTGAACGTATGGCTTGAGAACCCTAACCGCCTGCTCACCGCAATCCTCATCGGCAATAATTTTGTGAACGTATGCGCATCAATTACCGCCACCCTTCTTGCCATAAACCTTTCAGATCATTTTGATATAAAACAGTCCCTCCTGGTGGGAATCGCAGCAGGGCTGGTAACCCTTATTATACTTGTTTTTGGAGAAATCACTCCAAAGCTCTTCGCAAAACAAAACTCCAAAAAGGTTGTTTTGTTTTCCCTTAAACCCCTTTTTATCCTTGCCGGGCTGCTTTCACCCGTTATAAAAGTACTCGTATTTACAGCAAACCTGTTAATCAGAATGCTTGGCGGTAAAACTTCAAAGTATATCAGCGTATTCACTGAAGATGAGATCCGCGCCATGATTGATATCAGCGCTGATGAAGGCGTTATTGAAAAAGAAGAAAACAAGATGATAAAGGAAGTCCTTGACTTCGGAGACACCATTGTCCGGGAAGTAATGCTGCCCAGGATAAGCATGAAGTGTATAGATATTAACACCCCGGTGGAGCAGGTTATCAGGAAAGTCGTTGAAATCGGGCATTCCCGCATCCCCGTATACAGGAAAACGATTGATGATATGGTTGGCACGCTTTATGCCAGAGATATACTAAACGCCATTAATGGCGGAAAACTTTTATCTATTGAAGAACACATGCGCCAGGTCAAATTCGTGCCTGAAACGAAAAAAGTCATGGATTTGCTGAATGAATTCAAGAAAGGCAGGTTTCACATGGCGGTAGTTGTTGATGAATACGGGGTTACCTCGGGCCTTATTACCATGGAAGACCTCCTGGAAGAGATAACAGGTGAAATCCATGATGAATACGATATTGACGAGAAAGTATTTCAGCGAACCGATGACGGAGCCGTTATAGTCCTTGCCAAGGAAGGCCTTGACAAGGTGGAAGATGAACTTGGCGTAGAACTGCCTTCAGATAATTTTGATTCAATAGGAGGCTTGGTTATCGACTTGTTCGGCAGGATACCGAAAAAGGGAGAAAGCATAGCCTTCAGGAATTTAAAATTTATCATTGAAGAATCAAGCAGAAAAAGAATTATCAAGATAAAAATTATCAAGAGATAAAGGAGTATTATATGCGTAAAGCTTTGGGAAAGGGTATCGCCGCGCTTTTGCCGGCCGCAGAAACCTTTAATAAACCTGCGGGTAAGTTAAGTATCACCAGGATAAAACTGAATAAATACCAGGCAAGAAAAGACTTCAACCAGGAAAAAATAAATGAACTGGCCGAGTCCATAAGGAAGGAGGGATTACTGCAGCCCATCATGGTTTCTCCCGAAGGAGATAACTTCCGCCTTATCGCCGGGGAAAGACGGCTCCGGGCGGCAAAAATTGCCCGCCTGAAGGAAATTCCCGCAATCATAAGGAAAGCTTCAAATGATGACATTTTTTTATTATCCCTCATTGAAAACCTCCAGAGGGAAAACCTTAATATCCTCGAGGAAGCCGGAGCATACCGGCAGCTCATGAAAATGTTTAAGCTCACCCAGGAACAGGTCGCAGAAAAATTGCATAAACAAAGATCCGTAATAGCCAACACCCTGCGCCTGCTGAACCTTCCCGAGAGTATAAAACAGGCCTTGTCTGACAATTTGATTTCAGCAGGCCACGCCAGGTCAATCGCCTCGTTGAAAAACAGCAGTCTTCAATCGGAACTGCTGAAAAAAATAATCAGGGAAAAATTAACCGTACGCGAAGTTGAAGCCATTATAGGAAAATCAAAAACAAAAAACGCCGGAAAAATTAAAAGAAAACAGGAAAAATCCCCTGAAATCCTTGAGTCGGAGGAATCCCTGAGAACAGCCCTCGGAACAAAGGTGCAGATTAAACAAAAAGGAAGAAGGGGAAGCATAGAAATCCATTGGTATTCATTTGAAGACCTTGAAAGAATCATGGATATAATAAAAGGGAGCAGGAAACAGTAACCGGTTTTTTAACTCTGTAATAATTTAACAGAATTCTTACAATTTGTTTACCCTGTTTACACGCTTAAGAGTTAAAATATAAGCATACATTGTAATTTACTATTATCAAATACAAGTATAATATTATTATAATACATACTAAAATCACAAGAATATAGATTGACAATA
>JAUXBS010000180.1 GCA_030619245.1 Clostridia bacterium
ACATAAATAACCAAGGAATTAATTAGAGAAAGTAAATCAATGAATAACATATTTATTCTTGCTGATAAATCCAGATTTAAGAACAACCACCGAAATTTATTATTATCTAAAAACCCGAGGGGCAGAGTTCCACGGGTTTACACCCGTGGTTTTCTGGAAATCGGGATAAACTTTAAAATTTCACGATAGAATAGACCCTGAAAAATGATATGAATAAAGGGCTTTCAAAGCAGATTATTACTGTATGCGTAACCCTGGCGCTGGTTTCAGTGTTTTTGTTTTATTTTATGGCATCCGCCAGGGTTATTGATACAACGCCAGTTGTCCTTGTAAAATCAATACTCGGGGACCTGGGACCTTTAAGCGTTGGCGCGGCCGGGTTCTGGCTGCGGCACCTGTTAAGGTTTATTACATGCGTGTTGTTCTTCTTCTGCGCCTGGTGGCTGGGAGGTTTCCTGCTGGGGCTGTTCGGGATAAACAATTTATCCGCAGAGAAATCAATCCTTTTTTCAACCGGGCTGGGGCTGGGGATACTTGGTTACCTGGTATTCCTGCTGGGGGTAATGAACCTTTTAAAGCCCGGATTTATGCTTGGTTTGTTTGTAATCCTTGCTTTAGCGGCGGCGCTGCATACGGTGTTTTCCGGGAAGGCATACAGGTTACCGGAGATAAAATTCAGTATTTACTGCATACTGATTGCGCCTTTCCTTTTGCTGGCGTTTGCTGCCACCACCTTCCCCGAGGTGTTCTATGACGCATTGACTTATCACCTGGCGCTCCCGCAGGCATACCTGCAGGAAGGCAGGATGGTGAACCTGCCGTCAAATATTTATTCAACTATCCCGCATCTGGCAAGCCTTATATATACCTGGGGGCTCGTTCTTGGTGATGTGCATCTTGTAAAACTGATGAATTTCTGCGTTGGGCTGCTGCTGGTTTATGCCGTTTATATCACGGGCAGGGAACTTGCGGTTATCCTCATGATAAGCCTGCCCCTAATCGCGCTTAACCAGTGGTGCGCGGGGTCTGATATATTCATGACCTTCTTCCTGATACTTGGGTTGATTGTATTTTACGGGTGGTTTACCGGAGAGGAAGGGCAAGAAAAACCACTCTATGCTGCCGGGGTGTTTCTGGGGCTGGCTGTCGCGGCCAAGTATACGGCGGCTTTCGGGATACCTTTTCTTGCGGGAGCAGTGTTGTACCGCTGCAGGAAGGCAAACGGCAGGAACACGGTAAAAGTGACAGGTATTTTCTTATTATTCATTATTTTACCGTTACTGCCCTGGTGGATAAAGAACTGTATTCATACTGGCAATCCGTTCTTCCCATTCCTGACGGAGATTTTTGGTTCGGGGCAGTGGGTTTCTGATTCCATTGCAAGTTTCAGGGGGGATGTGCGGTACGGGTACAATGGTATTGGGACCATCCTGAACGGTTTAATGCGGGTAATCAGAACAGGCATTTCAGGCGCGAGTGAAGGCAGGGCGGGATTTACGGGGCCGGTACTGCTGTTACTCTTGCCTTTTATGGTGAGAGCTTTTAAGGACAGGAAGGTCAGGTGGTCGGTTTATTACCTGCTGTCTGTCCTGGTGTTCTGGTTGTTCTCAACGCACATGGTAAGGCACCTGGTCCCGCACATGATAGTTGCATTCATTGCGTTGTCGACTGTAATTGAGAGGCGCCGGACGGTAAGGGTGATGGTTATCATACTGGCATGTGTTAACTTGTACTGGCTCGTTTCTGTATTCCGGATGAAATACGATGGGCTGAAGGTTGCCACCGGCAGGTGGACTTCAGAGGAATACCTTCTGCAGGAACATCCGGGTGTTTACTTTAACCCTTCGTATGGAGCGTACAGGTATATAAGGGATAATGTTGATTATAAGGATAGCCGGGTCATTATTCTTGGTGAGGCGCGGCAGTTTTATTGTCCCATGCGCGCTTTATGCAATACAGTTCACGATATCCCGGTTTTCTTTGAAACAGTATCCCGCTGCAGGGATGTAAAGGAAGTAGAAAAATGGATGGATTCTGAAGGAGTTACCCATATAATTGTAAACCGGGATGAGGTTGGCAGGCTGGTGCCGGAGAAGTACCTGGATAAGGATTGCCGTTTGTTATTAAGGGAATATTTTGAGAATCATACAACCAGGATGTATGGTGACCGGTGGGTAGTTCTTTACAGGAGCAATAAATAGTACACACTTACAGGAATAAATTGATTGATTAAATGGGTTTGAAGTATTATAATACCTGTATGGATGTTTGATGGCAGAAGGATTTTTGTACAAGAATTGAAAGGAGAGAAAGAATGAGAAGATGTTTTGTTGTTTTTATTGCAATGGTTTTTACCGGTAGTATGGTTGTTATGAATTTGGGATGCGCCAAAAAGTCACTGGAGGCTAAGGAGGACAGAATAAGCTACTCCATTGGCTGGGACATAGGGAGCAGTTTAAAAAAACAGTCCATTGATATCAATTCGGACGTCCTGATAAAAGGAATTAACTGCGCGCTCGGGGAAAAGGACCCGATATTGACAGAGGATGAGATGCGGGGTATACTTATGGATTTTCAGAAGGAAATGAGGGAAAACATGATGAAAAAGAGGAATGAATCAGAAGGAAAAAACAAGAAGGAAGGAGATATCTTTCTTGCAGAGAATAAGAAGAAGGAAGGCGTTAAGACCACGTCAAGCGGTTTGCAGTATAAGGTAATCAAGGAAGGGACAGGCAGGAAACCAGGTAGTGACAGCAGCGTAAAGGTTCATTATGAAGGTAAACTTATTGACGGGACCGTATTTGACAGTTCCTATGAAAGGGGAGACCCCGCGGAGTTTCCTGTTAAAGGGGTTATCCCGGGCTGGACCGAAGCTCTGCAGCTCATGAAGGAGGGAGCCGAGTATGAGCTGTATATCCCTGCTGAACTTGCATACGGAGAAAGGGGCGCAGGGGGATCAATAGGGCCCAATGCCACTCTGATTTTTAAAGTTGAGCTTATTTCAATAGAAAAGTAACACTACACTGGCACCAATGCCCAACCTGCTTCCTGGGAGTTCCGATGCTTTTATGTGGTTGCTGTAAACGAACAGCTTGTTATTATGGGAGGCTTAATGTTTATCCCGATTTCCAGAAAACTGTTGAAGTTCAGCAGGAACAGGAAGGGCATAAAGGTGAACTTCCGGGGAAGAGATTTCAGGTTGATATATCCCGGGGAAGTATGGGAGGCGTATCCGGAGAAGTCAAAGGATTTCCTTGTTGATAACCTGGCATTGCTGGAAACCATCAGTATGCCGCTGGTTTCAGGAGTAAAGGAGGTCAATTACAACACGTCGCCTTCAATATTCCTGCCATTTTTTCAAAGCATGGTCATTAAAAATATCCCCTCGGCAGTTGAGGATTATGAACCGTCAACCCGGGAAACACTCAGGCATTTTCATAATATCAGGTATGGTTTCCGGGACAAGGCGGCAAAGACGCCGCATTATAAGGCAAGGGCCAGGAAGGACAGGGTGATTGTCCCCCTTTCGGGCGGGAAGGACAGCCTGCTTACCCTGGCAGTGTGCAGGGATATCGGGCTTGACCCGGTTTGCGTTTATGTCAATGATACCGTCAG
>JAUXBS010000219.1 GCA_030619245.1 Clostridia bacterium
AATTGTCAAGGCGGAAAATGAAGTTGAAGGGATTATTTCACGCGCGCAGGAAGAGGCGGAAAGACTGCATGAACGCATGATTGAGGAGGGAGGGGAGAAGGCGGAGAAGGCAAAAGCCAGGATAATTACAATGATCATCCTGGAAGGGAAGAAGGCAGTACTTGGCGAAAAGCAGAAAATACTCAATGAGGTATATGCGAAGGTTGAGGAGCGTATCAGGGGCCTGGATGACAGGGGATTTAAAAGCCTTATGAAGAGGCTGATAATGGACGGCTGCAGAGAAAAGGAGGCTGAGGTAATTGTAGGGGAAGGCGATAAGAAGAGGATTGACGGGAAACTGGTTGAAGAGGTAAACAAGGCACTGGGGAAAAAATGCGACGTTAAGCTTGTTGACGGGAAGGCGCGTATACCGGATGGCTTCATACTGCGTTACGGGAAGATGGAGGTTGATAATTCACTGGGCAGTATAGTAAGGTCGTTGAAGGAAGAAACTATTGATGATGTTGTAAAGAAACTTTTCAGGTAAACAGGAGTTTGTATGGACAGCAGGTATCTTGCCTGTACCGGGAGGATAAGGGCGAGGGAATCAAAATTAATAGACTATCCGAAATTCATGAGGATACTTGAATCTTCAGATGCGGAAGAGGCGTTAAAGGAACTGGGTGATACGGATTACGCTGAAGGAATCGGGGATATCAAGGGGCCGGGGGATTTTGAACAACTTATCAGCAGGCAGAATACCTTGCTTTATAAACTATTCTCCGATTTAACCAGGGACCCCGGGGTTACGGATGTTTTCTTCCTGGCAAATGATTTTCATAATATGAAGGTTGCGTTTAAGGAAAAACTCAATGAGAATCCCAGCGAGGAGGCTGCGGCCGGGAATTACCTGACACCTTCCATATTCCCTCCGGAGAGGATATATAACGCGGTTCATGAGGAGAATTACAGGCTGCTTGACAGCCCGTTAAAGGAGGCGGCGGCGGAGTTAAGTAAACAGCTTGAGCCGGGCAGCGGTTACCAGGCGGTTGACCTCATTCTTGATGAAATGTATTTCTCTAATGCACGGAGGGTGGCTAAGAAATATAAGAACGAATTCATAAATAAGGTGTTTGGCATACAGATAGACCTCGTTAATATCAGGAGTTTTATAAGGTTGAAGGAAATGGGCGTTGAAAAAAATGTTTTTGCTAAATACCTCCTGGATGGCGGTTTGATTGAGAATGATTTTTATTTAAAATTATTTGACGGTTCTCTTGATGATTTTGTGAGTTCCATGAGGTTCAAGGATTATCATGAAGTCGTCAAGCAGGGGTTGGAGCGCTGGCAGAAGGAACATGATTTTTCAACGCTTGAGAAGTTGTTTGACAATTATATAATTAATTTCGTAAAGAAAGCCAAGTACATTACTTTCGGGATAGAGCCGCTTATAGGTTACTTCTTTGCAAAGAAAATGGAGTCCATAAACGTAAGGAATATTTTTGTCGGGAAGCTTAACGGTATCCCGGATGATGTTATTAAGCAGAGAATGAGGGAAACATACGTTTAACGGAATGCATCCCGTTTAAAGTTTATTAGAGGTGAGGATGGGAATAGCTTTTATTGGTGAAGAGGATTGTATACAGGGATTCCGCGGGTTGGGAATGGCTGTTTATCCGGTTGAAGACGCCGGCGGCGCGGAAGAAATCCTGGATAAATTAGAAAAAGAGGACTGCGCGATAGTGTTTATTACTGAAACTTATGCCCGGGAGCTGCTTGCGAAAATAGATAAAATCTCTGCTGTGAGCAGGATGAATATATCCATAATTCCGGGTATTGGCAGGAAGAAGGGTATTGCAGGTGAAAGGATGAGGAGGATTACGGTAAGGGCAACAGGCATGGACCCTGCAGAGGATGAATAAACGAAAGGTGGAAAAAAAATGAATAGGGGAAAAGTAATAAAGGTTTCAGGGCCGCTGGTCATTGCAGTGGGGCTTCCGGGGGTTAAGATGTTTGAAGTAGTCCGCGTGGGCAAGCCCGGATTAATAGGGGAGGTTATAGAACTTCATGAAGAAAAGGTTTCCATCCAGGTGTATGAGGATACTTCCGGCATAGGCCCGGAAGAGCCGGTTGTCCCGACCGGCGAGCCGCTTTCAGTGGAACTGGGGCCCGGACTGATGGCCAGCATATACGATGGCATACAGAGGCCGCTTGATATAATAAGGGAGAAGGCGGGAGATTACATATCCCGAGGTATAGACGTCCCCGGTATTGACCATGAGAAAAAATGGGACTTTACGGCAACTGTGAAGGAAGGCGACGAAGTGGAAGGCGGTGACATCCTGGGAGAAGTACAGGAAACCAGTACGTTCAGGCACAGGATTATGGTGCCCCACGGCGTTAAGGGAAAGATAGTGAAGATAAAGAGCGGGGAATTCAAGGTTGATGATACGGTGGCGGAGATTAAGAATGGCAGTGATTCAGGAACAGCAAAGGTCACCATGGTCCAGAAATGGCCGGTCAGGAAACAGAGGCCGTATAAGAAAAAGTTTCCTGCGACGGAACCGCTGGTAACGGGCACCAGGGTTATTGATACGTTCTTCCCGATAACCAAGGGTGGCACGGGATGTATCCCGGGGCCCTTTGGGAGCGGAAAAACGGTAGTATTACACCAAATGGCGAAGTGGTCTGATGCGGATATCATCGTTTACGTCGGCTGCGGCGAGAGGGGAAACGAGATGACGGATGTGTTGATGGAATTTCCCGAGTTAAAGGACCCTCACACCGGTGAGCCGTTGATG
>JAUXBS010000249.1 GCA_030619245.1 Clostridia bacterium
ATTATAAAGAAAATCAAGGAAACCCGGCCGGATATCCTGTTTGTGGGCATGGCTGTCCCTCACCAGGAAAAATGGATAAATGAACACCTGGAGGAACTCGGTGTTCCTGTCTGTATGGGAGTCGGAGGTAGTTTTGACGTGATATCAGGCCGTTTTGAGAGGGCTCCCCGGTGGGTCCGTATGAAAGGGCTTGAATGGGTGCACCGTTTCCTGCTTCAGCCCTGGCGGATAATAAGGTTAATTAAATTGCCTGTTTTCGTATTTAAAGTCTTTCTTCAAAAGCACTTCTCCAGGTAATTACCTTGAAATCAATTGCATAATCATTTATAATTATACCATGAGATACAAATTATTACTGTTAATAATTGGCGTCATCGGAATAAGCGAAGGATTGGTTAACGGGGCTGGTAATGTCACGGTTGCCGTACTGGAACTTAACGCAAGGGATGTCGGGATATCCGAGGCTGTTGAAGTAACGGGTTTTATCAGGGAAGGCCTGGCTGGAACGGATAAATTCAAGGTGCTTGAACAGCAGGAAATGAACAGGATTTCCCGCGAACAGAAGTTTAAGCTTTCAGGCTGTACGTCCCAGGAATGCGCTGTCAGGATAGGAAAACTGTTAAAGGTGAGGCAGATGGTTTATGGAAGCCTGAGTAAGCTGGGAGGCAGGTATTATATTTCTGTAAGATTGATTGATGTCCGGGACGGGAGTATTTTAATGGCGGAAGTCCGGGAGTGTTTTTCGGGGAGTGAATTAAAAAAGACTGCCGAAAGCATTGGTCTAAAATTTACGGGGTTGCAGGTTCCGGCCCTGGCAGGAGAGGAGCCGCCGGATTCATATGATGGCAGCAGGTTGAAAAAAGTTCGGGATATCCTCTACGCGCACAGGAGTTACTATAAGAAAGAAACGCGCAACAGCTGGATAATGACGGGCTTCGGATTATTTTTAGGGGCCGGTGGCTTTGCGTGGTTCAGGGGTGAGGACAGGATTGTGTTTGGTGTCCTCAGCGGCGGGCTAACAGCGGTGGGCGCATTATCCCTGAAGAAGAATTACGCCCGGATACGCGAGATAAACAGGGATATAAATATTACTCTGGTAAGGGTTAATTTAAAATGATGCCAGAGGCCGGATTTGAACCGGCACCTTGCTTTAACAAGACTGGTTTTTGAGACCAGCGTGTCTACCAGTTTCACCACTCTGGCAAAATATTTTCAATATATTATAAGAACTTTCTTTTAAAGTCAAGAAAATAAGGAGGATGTTCATGGTAAAAATATCAGATTTTACGAGAATAAGAAGCAGTATTGAAGAGCAGGACAAGAAAAGGGGGGAGTTGATAAGTAATTCAACCGGGTTCATAAAGAAAACGAAGATTGTTATATACTCTCTTCACAGGGGAGAAAAAAATGAAGCGGGGATTTTAAGGAAGGAACTCGCAGAGGATTTCAGGAAGATTAAGAAATCGGTTAGCAGGCATCAAGCTCTTTATTATTCGGGGATTTATAAGATTATCGTACAGGAATACATTGAAGCGATTGCTTATTACCATTTCGTTACCACAGGGAAATTACTGGGGTTTTCCGGGTTAGGGGTTTCCCCGGAGCATTACCTGCTTGGCTTATGCGACCTGACAGGAGAACTTGGCAGGAAGGCAGTGAACGCCACAATAAAGAAGGATTATAAATCAGCAGTGAAGATAAAGGATTTTGTATCTGCCCTGTATGGGGAAATGCTGAGAATAGATTTTCGGAATAGCGAGTTAAGAAGGAAGATTGATGAAGTCAAGAATAACCTGAAGAGGCTTGAAGACCTGGTTGTCAACATAAGTTTAAGGAAATGAACAGCGGGGGCTAATTCTAAAAAAATAAAGAATAGGCTTGACAACCCGATAATTATGATATATACTCATATAAAGCGTCTGGAATGAGTCGCATAGCGTCTCAATGAGGGGACTTTGTCCCCATCTCCAGTCGCTTTTATTTTGTCTATGTAGGTTTGAAAAAAGATGTATCTATGTTATATTGATGAGTCCGGAACAGCTCAAATACCCGGCACTTCAAGCCATTACATTTTAGCGGGCCTGGCAATACCTGTTTCTATGTGGAAACAATCAGAAAATGATATCAGGAACATAAAAGAACTATATAAATTATCAAATGATGAGATTCATACGGCATGGTTACTAAGAGGTTATATTGAACAAAATAATATTGCTAATTTTAATACACTAGATTATGATGCAAGAAGATATGAAGTAAACAGAATAAGAAATAATAATATTCTGAGATTACAAAGAGAAAGAAAGACAAAGACGCTTAGGCAGACGAAGAAAAATTATTGTAAAACAGATAGTTATATTCATTTAACATGGCAAG
>JAUXBS010000108.1 GCA_030619245.1 Clostridia bacterium
GGTTCGAATCGAGCAGGTATTTATAGCCGTTCTTCGGGCCGCCGATAAATTCATTGAAATACGCAAGGTAATGGGGATATATGCTTAGAGATGATAAAAAGTACCATAAGCACAGGGTTAGAATTCCTGCCCGGATAGCTTTGGCGGGGTACGGTTTTGGCGGGTTTTTATCGCTTGCCAGGCCGCTTATCCATACGAACAGGAAAGGGTATACGGGCAGAATGTACCTCAGTCCCAGCTGCATGCGGCTAACGGAAGAAACCAGGAATACAGTGACGGCGGGAATTAGAAGGAAATAATCATAACCCGAGCGCGCTTTCTTTACGAGAAACATATATGCGGTTAAAACAAGAAACAGTATGGTTGGTATAGGCGTTTTTATGAGAAACGCCACCAGGAAATAGTGCCTCCAGCCAGTGTAAGCATGTTTACCCATAAGAAAGGTGGGATGCCCAGATAACTGAACGTAATTCATTGTGCGCCTCATCCCCTGTATATACTTGTCTATGGATACAACCCTGTAGCAGGCAAGCAGCGTAACGATGCCAATTACAAAGATTACGGAAAGCATAACCGCGAATTTTCGAGCGTCCTGCTTGTTCCTTATGGCAAATACAATCATAATCATAATATAAATAGGAAGTATAATTACTGCAGAATACTTGGCAGCAAGGCATAACCCGAACGCGATGCCGTTAATAATAATGTATTTTGTGCTGGGTTTCTTGAGCAGCCTGAAAAAGAGATATATGGAAAGGAACATGAACATACTTATGCCCAGGTCCATCGTTACAAGCCTTGTATTGGCAAGTATATTCGGGGAAAATGAATACAGGAACAGGGCAAACAATCCTGCCCGGTAGCCGTACATTTCCTTTGCCCAGCTGAATACAAGGAAACCCAGTATAACACCGAGCAGTACGATAGGTATCCTTCCCCAGAAAAGAATTTTCTCTACGGGCAGTTTATTCTTATACAGGAATTCATCGGCGAAATTCCATTCTTCCGCTTCGTCCCAGTCTTTTCCATCCTTGAAGTCGAGGCCCATGAACATAAGGGGTAAGCCCGCGAGCAGTTTAATGAGAGCGGGATGTTCCGGGTTCATTCGGAAATCGCCTTTCTTCAGATACGTATAGCCCGCGGCAAGGTGAGGATTTTCGTCTGTTGTTGCGGACTTGTGCCGCATGCTTAAAACAGCCTGGAAAAAGAATATTATAAGGAATAAATATACTATTAGTTTTTTCATGAATCGCTAATTCCTGTTTGCTTGCCTATTTCCTTTACGAAGGGGTGTTTATGTCACAGAGCGCCAGTTTATCCCCCATTTTAGTATTTGTCTGCTCTATGGTTCCCGCCGGCAATTCAATTACGCAATATGCTGCGGAGTAACAGGATGAAATTCTGAATTGCTTGAGGTTTTTAACTGTTCTTATTACACTGAAATCCGCTCCTACAAAAACAATATCAATGGGAAACTTCATAAAGAAAGAGTGAACAGCCTGACATCGCGGTATGAGGAGAGCTTCTCCTTTTTTAAATGATTTCCTGCCAAGAAGGCCCCTGAGTCGCAAAAAGAATGTATCGGCTTCATTAGCTCTTGAAGCAATCGTGGTATTAGTGGTTGTATTGACTATGCTGATTTGGGATTTCATGATTTTATGTTTACAAGTAATTCGGAAAGTTTTATTGTCGCAAGGCACAGGCATGTGTCCGCTGCTCCATAGTATACGTAGAGAATGTCATTTAGCGCCACGGCTCCGTTGCAGTACACTACGCCCGGTCTGTTTCCGTTCTTTTCGTATTCCTTTTCAGGTTTGAGTATCGGGGTTTTAGACCTGTATATGATTTTTGAAGGATCGTTCAGATCGGCTAATGCAAACCCGATACTCCTCTGTAAATCCGTATCCGAGGCATTGTAAAGGATCAGCCATCCTTTTTTGGTTTTTATTGGGGGCGGTCCTGTTGATAGTTTGTAGTATTCCCATTTTTCAGCGGGTTCCATTATGGGTTTCATGTCATGCCAGTCTTTGAGGTTGTCGGAATAGGCCACCCATATATGAGGGAAAATCCTGTGATACATTACCCATTTGCCGCAAATCTTTTCCGGGAAAAAACATGCGCCCTTGTTATCCACAAGGGGTAGCGGGTAAAGCGGTTTTTCCCAGTTCCAGTTTCCTTCCATGAAATCATTGACAGCAATTGACGTTAGAGCAATTTGAAACTGGGTGTATTTCCTGAAGGTAAGCCCGGGCAAGACACCGTAAGAGTTGTAATTCATGAACACCCTGTCGCCAATTATAGACAGTCTCGGGTCTTCACATCCCAGGCCTTCAAGTTCATTTTCAGGATTTTTCTCATAAACTGGGATATCTGTTCTTTTGCTGAAATTCATACCGTCTACAGAGCTTGCATAACCAATGCAGGATACGCCGTCTTTTTTGTCCTGAGTCCTGTAAACCAGGTGCACTAAACCATTAAGGCTGATTGCGCCGGCATTAAAAACCGCTGATGCTTCCCATAAATGATTTTCTATGGGTTTTAGTATGGGATTGTTTTTATATCGTTTAAGCATTTTAAAATTTAGAAAGCAAATCGTTTAACTTGCAGGTGGCTACCCCCGTGACCGTATCCGCTCCACCGTAATAAAGGAAAACTGTATCCTTGATAACTTCCGCGCCGCAGCTGAAAACTACGTTTTTTACCGCCCCGTTCAGTTCATAATCAGTTTCCGGTTCAAGGACCGGGGTTTTATGTTTGTAAATGATTTTCTGCGGTTCATTAAGGTCTGTTATGAAATAACCAATGCGGTATGTTTTATTATTATCGACACCGTGATAGAAAACCAGCCAGCCCTTTTTGGTTTTTATCGGGGGGGAGTTCACTCCTATTTTGAAATATTCCCATCCCCCGGATGTATGCATTACTATGTTATGTTTTTCCCATCGCATTAAATCATCCGAGAAAGCAATCCATATATGGGGTTTTATGCGGTGGTACATTACGTACCTGCCATTTATTTTTTCAGGGAAGAACACGAAGTCCTTGTTGTCAACGCGGGGTAATGGGAAAAATATTTTTGACCAGTTCCATTTATGGTTAATAAAATCTTTTATTGAAATAGATGTCATCGCGAGCTGGCATGACCTTACGTAAAGGTCCTTATTTAAATCCATCCCGGGGACCTTGCCGAACGCTGTAAAGGTAATCCATAACCTGTCGCCTATCCTGTTGATTCTGGGGTCTTCATAGCCGAGCATCTCAAAATCATTTTTTGTGTCGGCTTCCAGCACGGGCTCGGGAAACCTTTCGTCTATGTCAAAACCATTTGAGGAAGAGGCGTAACCGATTCTTGAAATGCCGCCTTTTTCGCCCTGCGCCCTGTAAAGGAGGTGAACCCGGTCTGCTTCGTAAAGGGTCCCGCAGTTATATACCATATATGCTTCCCACGGGTGTTCCTTAATTGGGGAAAGGATAGGATTCTTTTCGTATCGTTTAAACATCATATAAGTAATATTTGAAATAACACTATTTGAATTTAGTGTTTTCCAAAAAACTCCTATGTAAATTATTCAGTTTTTCTGACATCAGAACATTTGTTTTTATCATCGACAATATTATAACAAAGAATACGGGTTTTTTGAACCTTTTTACGCCCATTACAGGTTTTTTTCTTTTATATATAAATAACCATTCAGAATTAATATTGAAAGCAGTATAATTATACTTGATACCCAGCTATGAAAACTGGTATGAAAAAAGGATGGAAGCACACAATTAACAATCCCAGCCACCTTCATTCCAAGAAGTTTCGTTACTATTATATTCGACCCATTTTCAGAGTTATACTGTAATATAGGATTTGAAAGCATGATAAATGAAATTACGATTGAATACGTAAGTAGAATATTCCAACAACTCTTGAACTGATTGCTTTTAAGTTTTTCGTATGCATAAGCAAGAAAAATGTATAAAAGGGGTACTATGCAAACCAGGTATCTCGCAGGAGGAGCCCATTCTCCCGTGGCGCCTATGGCATTTATTGTTATTGAGCTGTACTCCAGAAAGATAATTAAAACTATAAACATTGCGGGTATAGCCATATCCTTAATCATAATCAAAAAACCGAGCAGGCAAAGAATAAACAAAGGTGTATAAATCAATATGCCTATTTCCCTGTCAAGGATAAGCTTCATGGCAGAATTTAACAAAAAATCAACATGAATACAATCCAGCGCGCTTGAGCCGAATCCCCTGCTTGCCACAGGAGAAATACTTCCATAGAAATTTAATGAATATAAACACAGTCCTGTAAATGAAATCACCATGGGGACAAACACACTTAAGTATATCAGGATTTTGCGTTTCATCATAAAAAACAAATATATTAATAGACCTGTAAAAGCAGGAGCGTACCTTATGTTTAGCCACGGCAGAATAATCATTGGCAACATTATCTTTAGATAATCCGGGGGAGAATTACCCGGTCCTTCGTATGTTTTTCTAAATGCATATATGATTATCAGTGCTGCAACTATTTCAGGATATAATTGGTGCGCATAAAGTGCCACTGGAGAGAGGAATGAAAAAAGAATACTCAACTTAAGGGATTTGTTTGTTTCCATGTTTAACCCAAGAAAAAGCAAATATAAGTTTACCGTAACAAGGGCTGCGAACATGTTCACCATTATCATTGCACCAAAATGTTTTGCCAAAACGTAACCCGGGATGAGCACGAAACTCAACCCCGGTTCATGAAAAGAATACAGGTGCTCACGATTGGCGATATTTCTTTTATCTTGATGTGGATATAACTTCATGTTGTAAAAATTGTAATAATTCTTTTCAGCATAGTTGTTTTTCAGGTCTAAATCATGGTCATATATTAAGCTGTGAGTTATCATCATGTAATGAGGTTCATCGCCTGTTATGCGTCTTGTAGAAACTCCTATATTTACCAGAAAATATGCAAGGAATATAACAAAGAATAACTTTCTTGTGTTTAATTTGATTTTGCTATTAAAAATACCTGAAAAAACATGCTTAAACTTAAAAAACAACATAAGCATATACAAACCTGTTATTGTATGCAGCCATAATGGCGGCTTAACATTAAATCTGAAAATAAGAACAACGGGGATAGTAAAAGAAAGAAGGTATGTGTAACTATCGTATTTCAAGATGGTTTTTAGGGAAACTGCGGAAAGATATCTGCAAAACAGAGCAAAGGAAATCCAGGCTAA
>JAUXBS010000284.1 GCA_030619245.1 Clostridia bacterium
ATATCAGGATAACGGTAACACGCGGGGCCGGAGAGCCGGGAATTAACCCGGGCCTTTGCAAGTCTCCTACGGTAATCGTGTATGTGAAGGAAGGCCGGGTTTATCCTGATGAAATGTACTCAAAAGGCGTTGAAGCGGCAATAGTTTCGGTAAGAAAGATTTCTCCCGGGGCCCTGGAGCCTTCTATAAAATCATGTAACTTTCTGAACAGCATAGTTGCCGGGATTGAGGCAAAATCAAAAAACGCTTTTGAAGGGATAATGCTCTCAAGGGAAGGCTGGGTAGCGGAGGGTTGTGTGAGCAACGTGTTTATCAATGTAAACGATACGCTTATAACGCCCCCCCTGGAAGTCGGGGTCCTTGGCGGCATCACGAGGAAAGCGGTTATGGAGCTTGCGGAAAGCTCAGGAATAAAAGTCATTGAAAAGAAATTTAAAAAGGAACAGCTCTACGGCTGCAGGGAGTGTTTTTTAACAAACACCGGAGTAGAAATAATGCCCGTAACGAAAATAGACGGGAAGAAATTGAATGGCGGCAGGCCCGGAAGGCTGACAAAGAAGTTAATGAATAAATTCAGGGAACTCGTGGAATCAGAAACAAAGAAATAATTGTAAGGAGAGGGGAAGTAAAAAATGAGAAAAAGAATTCTGTTAATTACTGCGCTGGTTTTAATGACGGTTATCTCAGGGTTGTTTGCCGCGGAGATTATGCCTTACCTGAAGAAAACGGGCATAGGAGGGGTTGACATAAAGGTATATGCCCATAATTCAACCAAAAATGGTATTATAATGACAAACAAGATACCCCCAATAATCCCAGGAAGTGAATTGTCAGGTTTTATAGCTGAAACGAGCACTTTTAATTACATTACTTCCGGTTATACACTTAAATTATCTGCCCGGCCGCCTGTGCTTGGAATAGAATTTACCGGGAAAATAGGGAAGGTCGGTTCCACATACAATAAACAACTTTCCGGTTCAACAACAGACTATGCCGAGGGTGATATGAACGGCATCAAGCTTGGCCTCGGCGCCAGGATGGGAATCATCAGTGAAATAGGAATTCTGCCAAAAGTCGTTCTTGGAATTGAAGGTTTGTATACTTATTCAGAACTAAACAGTATTACTGCCAAGTATACGGGTAAATCCTATAATGTTGAATTCCAGGGCTCTTTAATAGCCAGCAAGGAAATCTCCATTAAAATAAAAAAGAAACTTCCACCGCCCAAGCCGGTGACGGGGCTTCCTGAAATCCCCGAACCGGACATTGCTCCCGAACGGTTGTTGCTCCCGCTTTGTTTTATCCCCCCGGTCAGCGATAGTTTAACTGAGGATGAAAACAATTTACTGTCGGGAGTCGTTAAAAAGACGTTAAATGATTCCGGCCTGGTCAAAACGCCTGACGCGGAAACCCTTCAGACGGCTCTTGAAGAAACGCAAAATGATATAGCGGGCTGCGCCAAGCTTAAATGCGCAAAAGAAATATTAGAGGCCCTTGATATGAGGTATGCCTTGATATGCAGAGCCCTGAAATCAGGCGCTACTTATGCGGTAGTCCTGGGCCTGATAGACTCGGAGGCGGTTATTGTGCCCAAAGAGGGCGAAGAGCAGGAGGAACCGAAAACAGGCAAGATTATTTATAAAACAAGCGTTAAGTTCAACTCCATG
>JAUXBS010000263.1 GCA_030619245.1 Clostridia bacterium
AACCGGCGGGGCGGGTTTCCTGCGTTCGCACCTGTGTGATTTACTGATTAAAAAGGGCCATTCCGTGATTGCAATGGACAATCTTGTTACCGGGAATACGGATAACATTTCCCATTTGAGCGGGGATAAAAAGTTTGAGTTTATAAAGCATGATGTTACTGAATATATCTATATCCAGGGAAAATTAGACGCTATTTTGCATTTTGCGTCTCCCGCCAGTCCTTTTGATTACCTGGAAATGCCCATTCAAACATTGAAGGTCGGTTCCCTGGGGACCCACAAGGCGCTTGGGCTGGCGAAGGAAAAGAAGGCAAGGTTCCTGCTGGCGTCCACTTCGGAAATATATGGCGACCCGCTTGTTAACCCGCAGAATGAGGAATACTGGGGGAACGTAAATCCGGTTGGGCCAAGAGGGGTGTACGATGAAGCCAAGAGGTTCGGCGAGGCAATAACCATGGCCTACCGTACATATCATAAGGTGGATACCAGGATTGTCCGCATATTTAATACTTACGGGCCGAGGATGAGGGCGAATGACGGAAGGGTTGTTCCCGCTTTTATAAACCAGGCGCTGAAGAACAAACCGATTACTGTCTTTGGCGATGGTTCGCAGACCAGGAGTTTCTGCTATGTATCTGATCTAATAGACGGGATATACAGGTTATTGATGTCAAAGACAAATAACCCCGTAAATATCGGTAATCCTGTCGAGATGAGCATAAATGATTTTGCCGGGACAATTAAGAAAATAATAAAGAGTACAAGCAGGATTGTCACCAAACCCTTACCCGTGAATGACCCGAAGGTAAGGCGGCCTGACATAAGCAGGGCAAAAAAAATATTAAAGTGGAGTCCAAAGGTTTCCCTGGAAGAGGGGTTAAGAAAAACCATTGAATGGTTTAAGAATAAATAAACTAAGAGCGGTTTTAACAGATATCCCGGTTTTAAGTGAGAGGCTAATCGGGATATTTTTGATATTATTTGCGGTTTTCTCGCCTGTTTCAATAGCGGGGACGCATATTGCCTGGTTGCTTGCGGTACTTTTCTGGCTGGTAAAATCCTTTTCAAACAAAAAAATTGATTTTAAGAGGACCCCGCTGGACATCCCTCTTTTAATCTTTTTTGCTGTTATATTACTAAGTATTATTACTTCCGTTGATATGAAGTTCAGCATGAAGGGCATAAAAAGCGCAATTCAATTTATAATCTTCTTCCTGGTTGTAAATAATGTAAAAGATATAAAACAGATAAAAAGGATAATCAGCGTATTGATTATCTTTACTACTATCTCAGCCGCATACGGGATATTCCAGCACTATGCGGGAATTGATTTCCTGAGGCACAACGAGTTTCTTGATAAAATACTCCCCAGGGCAACAGGTTTCTATGGTATCCCAATGACCTTTGCGGAACACATAAGCCTGGCGCTGATGATTGTTGCGGGACTATTGTTGTTCAGCGGAGGGACAAGTGATTTTAAGAGTTTTATTAAGAAGAACGCCGGGTTAATCCTATCCCTGTCAATTATCGCGGCAGGGTTGTATTTTTCGTTTACCAGGGGGGCCTGGGTCGGAAGTCTTGCGGGATTACTGTTTTTGTTGTTTTTAAAGAGCAGGAAAATATTTATTATCGGAATAATATCCATGGTTATCATAACCGCATCGCTTGTAAAGTTCTGTCCCGACAGCAGGGTATCAAAAAGGCTGCTGAGTATTACTGACAAAAAAGATATTTCCGTAATGAAAAGGTTTTTTATCTGGGAAAGCAGCCTGGACATGTTCAGGGCTCATCCGGTAACAGGGATTGGCTGGGAGTGTTACAGAAAGGTGTACCCGGATTACGTAAAATACCGGGGCAGGAAATGGCGGAAATTCACCGCAAAGGCCTTCACTCATGCCCATAATAATTTTTTAAACATAGCTGTAGAAACAGGGATTATAGGTTTAGGTGTTTTTATCTGGATTATGATTATAATCTTCAGGGAATCAGCTGTTATATATAAGAGAATCAAAGATAGATATACAAAGTCATTGTTTGCCGGAATCCTGGCAGCTTTAATCGTGTTTATTATCAGCGGAATGACAGAATATACTTTCGGTGATTCGGAAATAACAATGTTATTATACTTCTTATTAGGCCTGGCCTTCAGTATCCGCAGGCTCGAACT
>JAUXBS010000186.1 GCA_030619245.1 Clostridia bacterium
AGATTCGCCTGCACTTACGAATGCGACGCGGCAGAAGAATTCAAGCAGGCATACATAGACGCAAAAAAAGGAGATGATATAATCATTCAAAGCCCCGTGGGGATGCCCGGCAGGGCGCTGGGCAACGAATTCCTTGAAAAGGCAAAACGGGGGGAAATTAAGTTTAAGTGCCGCTACCAGTGCCTGAAGACGTGCAACCCAAAGGAATCCCCTTACTGTATTGCTGATGCGCTGATAAACGCTTCTGAAGGAAAACTTGACGGTGGATTTGTCTTTACCGGGTCAAACGCTTACCGGGTGGAAAAAAAGATGTATGTAAAGGACCTTATAAAGGAACTGAAGGAAGAAGCGGAAGCCAACCTGTAATATAAACCAACTTAAACCTGTTTTTTAATTATTTCCCCGGCCAATTTGCCGGATAAATTGTGCCTGCTTGCGGGAAACTCGGGAAATGACTGCGCTTCAATAACGCAGGGTATCCCTCTCTTTGAAAACATCACATCTATCCCCGCCAGGTTAAGGTTCAATGCCCTTGCTGTTTTTTCGGCATACTTTTCTGCCCTGTTAATTAACCTTTCAGGCATCATTTTAATAAAACCTTTTTTTTCCTTACTGCCGCCCTGGGTTATATTGGTTACAACATTATCATAAGGAGCGCTCCTTATAATAATGTGCCTTACCCTGCCGTAAACCACGTAATACCTTATATCAAATTTCTTTTCATCTATTATATACGGGTTAATGGCTTCCTCTATCACCAGGTCCTTCTTCAACAATTTCTTTAAAAAACCGCTGTTCCCGGTAATATCCTTAAACCTCCACCCGTAATCACCCTTCCTGCTTATTATACTCCCACTCCTGTATATGAAATTCGTAAGCCACTTCCCCTTCTCAAGTTTAGTGATACCCTTTCCATTTGCTCCGAAATTCACCTTAAGGTAGAGTTTTTTACCCCTGTCTAATAACCCGGTAATATCCCTGTAACTCCTCGTTGAATAGCTCCTTGGAACCGGCAGCCCGGCCTTCCTGATGATTTTTTTTGTCAATTCCTTGTCCCTGTCAACCTTAACGGCGCTGAATGTGTTCACGTAGCTTAGTTCTTTGTTTCCATACTTGTTATCAATAACTTCCCTGATTCTGTCCAGGTAATCATAAAACATCTCAATGCATTTCCTGTCCCCGTAAACCCTGCCTTTTATGAACTTATTTTCAATTTCATTGTTCCAGTAATCCAATGGAAAGAACAGCATAATTATGATTTTATCCGATTTAATGCCGGGAAGGTTTCCTTTAAGTATCGTGCTGTAGGAGACAGTCTTGAAATTAATGTTCCTTCTGATAAAAACATTTCTTTTCCTTTTAAATTTTATGAAAGACAGCCTGTCACAAATGTCTCCGACAACAAGGATCGATTTTGTTTTTTTCCGGAAGGTTTTTGGTTTAATCATTATTTCCTGGATATATTTGACATGCTCAAACTGCCGTTTTTTGCTATCTCAAGCACTAACGGCAGCAACTGTTTTGAATACCTATGTGAACTTGAAATCGGGACAAGCGCGGGATAACCGTAAATACAGATATGCTTAATACCGTCTATTTCATACCAGGGATCATTGGGAGAGGTTTGCCTGCAGGTTTCAATCGGATTTGGAGAATCAACCGCAATATCAACAACAACCGCCCCGGGGCTTAACAGCTTCAGCATCTTTCTTGTAATAACATAATCCCTCCGCTGCCTGTGGTACTTGGGCCAGCTGATTCCGTTTACCAGTATGTCCTTGTCTTTCAAATGGTGCCTTATGTATTTGTACTCATTCTTCCTCAGTATCTTGACCTTCGCCCCCAGCCTGTTGGCAATATTTATCGCCCCGCTTGAAACTCTTCCATAGCCGAGTATCAACACCCTGCATTCCTTCGGTGATTTCAGGGCAAGGTTGAATCCGAACAACATTGCCTGCTCTCCCGTCATGTCAGTGCAGTCAATAAGCCTCTCTCCGTATTCGTTGTGAATACACTCCATTGATATTGCCTTTATCTTCTGTTTTCTAATCAACCTGATCCTGTGTGGATTCTGTTCAAGGTGAAGCATGCTTAACAATATATTGTTTTTCATCATGAGGAATTCATTGTCAGAAGGCGAGGTGAGCTTGATAACGAACTCCTGTGAGAAGACATCAATCGGCTCGCTCATAATAACAGCCCCTGCCTTAACGTATTTTGAATCCTCAATAAATATGCCTTCACCCAGGCTCTTCTCAACAAAAACCTTATTCCCTGCCTTCACAATCCTCTTGACCTCTTCAGGCAGAAACATAGCCCTCTTATTCGGGCCTGACATATCTCTTTCTTTTGCAATTCCTATTTCCATTGTAACAAACCCCTCTGCTAATATCCTTAAATAAGCATTTTTCTAACAGTTTGTTATATTATAGCATATTTATTAATAAATTATAAGCTTTTTCAGTAAATCCTCTACGCTTTCTCCGGGGGAGGTTCCTTAAGCTCCCGCTCAGGCACTGTGGATTCCACTGCGGCTTCCCGGTTTTCGGCCCGTGAAAGCAGTTTCCGGTAAACAAATGCCACGGCAACCATCGTAGTGGGTATGGTTGCAAACAACCCTATGCCAAAACAAAGAGCCCCGAGAATATTAATTAATGTCACAAGTATGCCCAGGACAAACAAATCCCACTTGACGCCGTCAGTCATCTCAGAACTCTTCTTCAGGGCTTCAACCGGCCCGAGCCCCCTGTCTACGATCAAATAACCGTAAAAATTAAATTTTATTGCCCAAATGATACCGGGAACCACTAACAACAGCATCCCCCCAAAAATGATGAGGAAGTAAAGAATGGAACTTACGGCATACTTTAAGAATAAATGGGCGCAGGAAAACAGCTCAGAGAACTCTCCCTTCTCATTACCGGCGAAACGGATTGCAATCTTCATCAGCCCCATTGTTACAATTATCCAGATAATCTGAGTAACAATATCCATAACAGGGCTTACTGCAGGAATGAAACTTTCAAATATACCTGAGACAATGCCCACCCCGGCGAATATCAACCCTGATATAACCAGAAGCCCGATGAAAAAACCAATATTGTTCTTCATCGCAGCCCAGCCAAATTTGATTGATTCGTCAATCGAAAAATATTTTTCTGACATACAATGCCCCCTTTCTTGCTTAATTTCTGTTAGCAGCTATAATTACAATATATATTAAAGCATATTTGGAGTAATATTCAAAGTATCTTTTGGCAGCATAGTTTTCCCCTGATTTTCGGCCCTGAACGCAGTCAAATGGGTGCCATGATTAGCTCCTTATTTAAATAGTTCGTTTTGTCTTTTTTGTGTTTGTTGCCGATAAACCATTACTTCTTTATTGTTTTCCAGTGACCGCCTTTGTCGGGACCAATACGTTTAATAAGCTCTTCCTTTTTCATCTTACCTATATTCCATTCTACTCCTTTAAGGGTAAT
>JAUXBS010000032.1 GCA_030619245.1 Clostridia bacterium
AATAAATCCCGGCGGCATGAATACCTTCAACGGCTTGAAGTACATCACCGTCCTGAATATCAGCAGGAAGTATGCCGAAGTATCCTTTATGGGATGGAACGTTGACCTGCCCTTCCTCTTATGATATTCTATGGGGATGTACTTTATATCATAACTGTTAGTGAACAATGCGATGGTAATGGTGCTTACCCAGGAATGGCCTTCCGGAAGTATATTAAAGAACTTTAGAACCACATCCTTCCTGAAGGCTCGCAGGCCTGAGTTAAGGTCCGGAATTTTTTTACCCGTGATATATTCAGCAACCTTCCTTATAAACCACTTTACCGGCATCCTCAACAAAGGCATGGTCCCCGCCTCCCTCTTTCTTGCGCCGACAACCATGTCATACGGCGGTATGTGTTCAACCAGTTTCGGGATATCTCCGGCAGGATAAGTCCCGTCACCGTCAATCATAACGATTATATTATGCCGTGATTCGCGTATCCCGGTTTTCCTTGCATTCCCAATCCCCTTGTTTTCCAGGTGGCTGACAAGCCTGGTATCTTTCGTTTTCACTATTTCAGCAGTCCTGTCCGTTGAACCGTCGTCAACTACCAGTATCTCATACTCACAGGAACTTCCCCTCATTGCTTCATGTACAGAATCAATTACTTCCGCTATTGCCGCTTCCTCATTGTATACAGGAATAACTATTGAACATTTCTTTTCCATGTGACTCTCCTCATCCTATGATTTGAAGATGAACTTCTTAAACACCTTCAATGCCGCCCGCAACTGCCACATCGCCTGAGGTATGGAATCAATCTTCCTTATTTTCTGCCATATATATCCCGGCCTCAGGTAATAACCCATGAACGCTTTCTTGTTTAATTCCTCTATCTCCTTCTTCTGTTTTATATTCCAGACAGTTTCCCCGATTGGCTCGGAAGGATTATCAACAAATCTCTGCCATACGTCATACTTGAACCTGCCCTGGTCCAGCGCCATCCTGTATAGTTCTGTCCCCGGCACGACATGGGTAATTTCATACTGCGCATAATCAAGTTTCAATTCCCCTGCAAACGCTATGGTCTCCTTCATCTCATCAATAGTTTCTTCCGGAGAACCCAGCATGAAATCCCCGTATGACTGTATTCCAATATCCTTCATCTGCCCGATAACTTCCCTCACCTTGTCCAGCTTCAGGTTCTTGTTAAGAACCTTCTGTATATGCTCCGTTCCGCTCTCTATACCGAATTGTATAAGCCTGCAGCCTGCCTTCTTCATCCATTCAAGCATTTCCCCGTCCACTGTATCCACCCGCGAGCGGACGTGAAACCGTATTTTTAGTTTTCTTTTTATTATCTCCCTGCATATTTCAATAACCCGCTCCTTATTGAAGGTAAATATCTCGTCAAAGAACAGAATATCATGTATCCCGAGGCCGACACACTCCTCAAGCTCACTGGCTATGTTTTCAGGGCTCCTCATCCTTATCTTCCTCCCCCCTACTATACTCCCGCAGAAGTAACAGTTAAACGGGCAGCCCCTTGAGGATATCATCGTTGTAATGGGGCTCCCCGCGGCAAGGATTGAACGATACTTCTTATTGTTAATAAAGTGACGTGCAGGAAACGGCAGTTTATCAATATCCGCATGCCTCTGTAAGGTAGTCTCCGGGCTCCTCCGTGAAAATATCCCCGGCACATCATCGCCCCTCTCCCCTTTTGCTACGCGTTCCAACAATTCCTTTAATACATATTCCCCTTCACCATAGCAGTAATAATCTATTTCAGGGGCGCCCTTTATAGGGCTGGGATAGAAGTAAAAATGAGGCCCCCCCAGGACAGTGTATATACCCTTATTCACCTTCTTTGCAAGCTTTGCGGTAAGCACTGAATCGTAAAGGAAGTATGTTGAAGTATAAACACCGACAACATCCGGTTTCTCTTTCCTGAAATACTCCTCCAATTCATCATAACCCATGTTTTCAACACAGGCGTCCAGCACCTTTATCTCATGGCCTGTGTTTTTCTCCAGGTAACCGGCTATGTACAATAAACCCATTGGAGGATATCCCCCGGCTTCCACCGTGATATCCATGTGGATGGTCTTTCCGACAGAATAATGCTCCTGTGGAGGAAATACTAATAAAACTTTCATTTTCTATTATACTCTTCTCTAAATAACTACAATTCACAACATAAAATAAAACTTTTTAAATATGATTTGTAAAGAACCACATGAAAACCATTATCCTCAAACAAACCTTGAATGTCCACGTCAAGAAACTTATCAATTTCCTCTTTCTCTTCTTCTATCGCAATTTTCTGCCCTTTTATAGGGCCTATATTCGAAATTATGGGAATTTTTGTCAATACATCCTGTACTTTTCGGAAAAAGTTTCTCTGCGGCTCGACAAAAAATAGTTTACCGTCCCTTTTTAAGACCTTTTTACAATTATCCAGGAATAAACCATATTGCTCCTGATTTAACAGGTGATGCATTACATTAAAACATATTAAGGTATCCGCAAACTTTTCAGGATAAGGCATATCAAGCATTGACCCTTCCCTTAAATGAACTTCCTTATCATTAACTTCCGGTATCTTAACATCAAAACCATATAACTTCCTGTAACCCTTTGCATATAAAGTTCTAAGCATGTTCCCATTACCGCATCCAATGTCCACAATAACAGAATCCGGTAGCGTTTTATTGAAAAAATCCATCTTTTTCAAATGAATCAGGTTCCAATAATGCTTTAAACCTGAATACCTATCAAGTTTATCATAGTAAGCATCATACCATTTTCCACGGTTTTTAATAGGCACAAAAACCCTTCTTTATCTTTTCTTATTAACCAGGTCAGCCAGCAGTCCTATCGCCAGAATCTGGAATGAACCCATAGCCAGGACTATACCGGTAATATCCATGACCTTCCCGATAACATAATGACTGTACAACAGCACCGCCACAGCCAGCAGAAACAGGAAAATACTCGCGGGAAAGAATATCTTAAGAGGATTGAAGTAAAGTGTCGTACGCACGATAAAAGAACCAAGGTTAAACGTATCCTTAACCGGATGGAACTTCGACTTTCCCTTTCTTTTGTTATACTCTATAGTCTTATACTTTACCGTATAGTTATTACAGAGCATTACAAGCGTTATCGTACTCGAATAGGAAAACCCGTCAGGAAAATATGTAATGTATTTCTCTGCTGTTTCCTTCCTGAATATCCTCAGCCCCGAGTTAAGGTCAGGTATCTTCACCCCCGCGAGAAAACCTGCAAACCTGTTCATGAAATACTTAACAGGCCTCCTGACAAGCGATACCTGGTATCCCTTCCGGGACCCCACAAGCATATCATAATCCTTTTTTTCATCCAGGAGGATTCCGATATAATCAGGCGGGTAAGTACCGTCGCCGTCAATAATGATTATGTTCTCATACCCGGCGCTATGAATGCCCTTCTTCAGGGACGCGCCATAACCGCGGTTGTTTTCATTCCTGATCAGCCTTACATTTTTCCGCATTACAATTTCCGCCGTCTTATCGGTAGAACCGTCATCGACAACAAGCAGTTCGTACTCCTCCCCCCTGCCATCCATGACTTTCTTTATGCCGTCTATCACTGGACCTATCCCTGCTTCCTCATTGTAAGCAGGGATAACAATAGAATATCTGTTTCCCATTATCTTCCTCTTTTTTTCTGCTTACTTTTTTTCTTTCCCGGCCTCTTTTGAATCCTTGAACAGCTCTGAAATACCCCCTATGCTTCCAAGCACCCCTGATGTTTCCAGCGGCAGGAACAATTTCGTTGCCTTGCCATCCGCTATCTTTGCCAGGGCTTCAAGGTACTTTATTGCAATAAGGTCATTGGTGGGGTTGCCCTGGTGAATCGCGTCATAAACAACCTCAATCTGGTACTTCTCTGCCTCCGCAACTGTCTTTATTGCCTGCGCCCTGCCTTCGGCTTCCAGTATACTCTTCTGCCTCTCTCCTTCTGCCTTTGTTATCTGTGACTGCTTAACGCCCTCTGCCTCGAGTATAACAGCCCTCTTCTCTCTTTCCGCTTTCATCTGTTTGCTCATTGCTTCCGTAATATCTGCAGGAGGAGATATTTCCTTGATTTCAACCCTGGTTATCTTAACGCCCCACCTGTCAGTCGCCTCATCAAGAACAATCCTCAACTGTTCATTCAGCTTCTCACGGGAAGTCAGTGTTTCGTCAAGTTTCATGTTGCCGATAACGTTTCTCAGGTTGGTCTGCGCTAATTTAAGCGTTGCTATCCTGAAGTTTGAAATATTGTAAAGGACCTTAAAAGAATCTGTTATCTGGAAGTATATAATAGCATCAACCGTAACAAGAACGTTATCCTCGGTTATTACGTCCTGCCTTTCAACGTCTATAACCCTTTCCCTTACATCAACCTTCCTGATCGTTTCAATGAACGGAAAGATGAACGTCAAACCCGGCTCCTCCGTCCTTGCAAACTTCCCCAGCCTCTCGACAAGGCCCTTCTCGTATGGCCTGATGATTATCAGGGCCATCTTTGCAAAAACAAACATCAATACGGCAACTACAATAATCAATGCTCCTGGCATAACATACCCTCCTTTTTTATTTTTTCATTCTCCTTTTACCTTCTCAACAATAAGGTAATTCCCTTCAATCCTTAAAATATCCACGTCTTCGTTTTTTTCAATCCTCTCCTCCGATTTTGCAAGCCATACCTCTCCGTCAATTTTCGCCATGCCCGGATGCTTATCCGCATCAATAAGTTCCGTAACCTTTGCTTTTTTTCCTATAAGCTCATCGGCATTTGCATCCCTTGTTTTTTCCCTGTTTAAACCCCTGGCAATCGGCCTTGAAATAACAATCATAATTATCGATACGACAAAAAACACTATCCACGTTATCACGGGATTAACCAGCGAGGAAGCAACAGCGGCAACCACAGCTCCCACTCCTATACAGAAGAAGAAAAAAGTACCCGGTGTTACCAGTTCAACAATAAAAAGCACAATTGCAATAATAATCCACACCATCCAGTTATCAATCGCCATAGCATCCTCCTTTAAAAATTCTTTTAGTCCCTGAACTGCAGGTTATACAACTTCCTGTAAACAACATTCTTTTTCATCAATTCAACATGTGTTCCCTGTCCAATAATCCGGTTTTTATCTATAACAAATATCTTCTTAACCCTCTTTAAACTCACGAGCCTGTGAGTAATAATAATTACCGTCCTGTTCTTCATCAGCTCATCAATCGCTTTCTGAATAAGAGTTTCTGATTCCGAATCAAGGTTTGAAGTGGCTTCATCAAGAACAAGGATAGGCGGGTTTTTCAATACAGCCCTTGCAATAGCTATACGCTGCCGCTCACCGCCTGACAGAGTTACCCCCCTCTCGCCTACAACAGTATTGTACTTGTAAGGCATATTCATGATAAAACCATGCGCATCTGCCGCCTTGGCTGCGGTAATAATTTTTTCTTGTGTAGCATCGAGCTCGCCGTATGCTATGTTGTCCCGCACGGTATCATTAAAAAGAATCGTTTCCTGCGTTACTATCCCCATCTGCATCCTTAGTGACTTTAAAGTTACGTTCCTGATGTCATGGCCATCTATAACTATCCTGCCTTTTGTGGGATCATAAAACCGCGCAAGAAGATTCGCAATGGTTGTCTTGCCGCTGCCGCTTACGCCCACAAAGGCAACAACCTCCCCCTTGTTAACTTTCAGGTTAATTCTTTCCAGTATATTCACCTTCCGGGAATACCCAAAAGATACATGCTCAAATATAATACTATCTTTTAAATGTTTCAAATCCACGGCATCCTGAGCTTCCAGGACAAAGGACCTTGAATCCAGCACGTAAAAAATACGTTCCGCGGCTACAAGAGCTTCCTGGCTTTCCCTGTTAATCCCGGCAAGAACCCGCAGGTGAGCATAAAAACTCGCCATTGCAGCTATAAAAGCAAAAAATGTACCGTCTGACACAACTCCATTAATTACTGAATAACCACCCATTGCCAGTATGAAAACCATCCCCAATGTTACTATCACTTCCATAATAGGAGACTGAAGCGCAATAACCCTCATGGCTTTCATGACAACGTTAAACAAACGGCTGTTCCCGCTTTTGAACTTCTTTATCTCCTGCTCCTCCATGTTAAATGCTTTAATTAACCTGACCCCAACGATCTTCTCATGAAGGAAAGAATAGATATCAGCAATACGCATCTGGGTTTCCCTGCTCAGTATCCTGAGTTTCTTTGCAAAATTCAATAACGCAAAACCAACTCCGGGAATAACCAGAAGCGCAATCAATGCCCATTCCCATCTTAAATAGAACATTAAAAGCATAAGGCAGAAACAGGTCAAAGATTCCCTGATAAAAGTCTGGGCGCCGGTAACAACTATTCTTTGAAGCAGTAACACATCGTTGGTTATCCTTGCAACAACATGGCCTGTTTTATGTTTAACGAAGTAATCAAGCGAAAGTTTTTGCAGGTGGGAATAAAGTTCATTTCTAATGTCAAGTATGACTTTCTGGCCAACAAAGGATGATAAGTAAGACTGTATGTAATAACATATTCCCTTAACAAGAGCTATCAGCAAGATAGTAATAAACACAACAGGAATCATATCAGCGTTTTTATCCCTGAAAACATGGTCAAATATCGGCTTGGGCATCCACATTATGATAGCATTCATAATGGCCAGTAATGACATGAAAAATAATGCTTCGAAAAACCTTCCACTATACGGTTTCACATATCTTAATAAACGCTTTGCAAGATGCAGTGTTTTTCTGTACTTCTTTCTTCTATGCATTAATGAACTCCTTTATTATGCCTGCCGCTCTTTCGTGCGCGCCCGGACTGCCCATTTTCTCCCTTACCTTGAGAAGCTCCTCCCTGACCCTTTTCATTGTATCAGCGTTATCAAGCCAGTTCATGGCAACCCCGGATATCTTCTGTTCAGTAGCTTCTGTTTGTATCAGTTCAGGCACCACCTTCCTGCCGGCAATAATATTGGCAAGCCCTATCATTTTAATCTTTATCAGTTTTCTTGCGATATGATACGTTAAAAAAGATGTTTTGTAAACAATAATCATGGGAATTCCAAGGCAGGCGTTTTCCAGGGTTGCTGTCCCTGCGGCGGTAATACTGAGACTCATAATACTCCTCAAATTGTACTTCTCATCACTTACAACCCTGCAATCAACAGCAGAGAGGTCATAGTTCTTTTCAACATAAGAACGCCGAATAGTGTCAGCAAGCACCAGAACGAATTGAACATCATGTTTCTCTATTATTCTCTCTGCTGATTTTAACATAACAGGAAGCATGTAATCAACTTCCTGAATGCGGCTCCCGGGCATAATCCCAACAACCGGCAAATCCCTTTTTAAACCAAATTCCCTGCAAATGGCTTCCCTGTCACTATCCGGGTGAATCATATCAAGAAGGGGATTCCCGATAAAGGAAACATCAACACCCTCCTTCCTGTACAGTTCCTCCTCAAACGGGAAGATAACGAGCATCTTGTTAACCAGTTGTTTTATTTTTTTAATCCTCCCCGGATTCCAGGCCCAGAACTTTGGGCTTATATAATAAATAACAGGTATATCAAGTTTCCTTGCCAGAGCTGCAACACGTATATTAAAACTGTAATAATCAACCAGCAGAACAGCATCCGGCTTCTGTTCCTCAAGAAAAACCCGGACCTTTTCCCTGAGAATCTTCCTGAACCTGAACAACTTCTTAAAAACCTCATAGAACCCCATCACGGTATCATCCACGAGATTCTGCAGGAGTTTCACCCCGGCTGATTCAAGCTTCCTGCCGCCAAGGGCGTAAATCTCAAGGTCGTCATTTTCCCTGAACAGCACACTGGCAAGTTCAGCGCAGTAAACATCAGCCGACGGGTCTCCCTCAACAATAAGGATCTTCTTACTCATTTTTTCCTTATACCGGGGTCATCAATGGCAAAAAGCGCTATCCTGCTGTCATTACACGCCTTTACCATCTCCTCCCTGTCCAGTAAAAGCGTCATCCCTGCGCTGAAAGCAATAACCCCTACTCCTGATTCCTCCGCCGTTTTTACTGTATCTATCCCGAGCACAGGAAGATCAAAGCGCCTGTCCTGGTCCGGCTTGCTGACCTTAACCACAACCGCGCCGCTACCGCCGATTCTACCCCCCCGCCTTATGGTTTCATCTGTTCCTTCCATTGACTCAACAGCAAGCACTGCCTTGTCCTTAACCACCACTGTCTGTCCTATATCATGGCCCGCTATTGCCTTGGCAGTCCTGAAACCAAACTCAATATCCTCTTTCTCCTTCTTTGAAAGCTTCCTGGAAGTCAGCACTCCCGGAGGAACCAGGTAAGGAGCCATGTAAGCAATTGAATCCACGAGTTTTATCCCATCCTTTGCCAGTTCGTCAGCAACCCCCCTTATAAGCGAATTGGCTCTCTTATCCTTTACCCGCATCAGTATACCGAGGGCCTTCCTGTCAAGTTTCAGGTTCCTGAAAATATTGGTATGGCCCATCCTGCCCGCCATGACAACTTCTGAAATACCCTCAAGCTTGCAGGTCTTTATGAATTTACCGACCTGCCCCATGCCCATATGATATATCTTATCAGCTTCATCATCAATCGTTTTTTCCGCCTCACCCTTTAAACCAAAAACCACAACCCCGGTCCCGGTTTTCCTGATTTCCCTGATAAGATATAAAGGATACTTGCCGCTGCCCGCTATTAAACCAAGTTTTTTCATTTCAACCCATTAATTGATAATTAATATATTTTATTGCTGTCCAAATTGGACACAAGTAATAATCTATAT
>JAUXBS010000070.1 GCA_030619245.1 Clostridia bacterium
TAGTACTTCTGGCAGTCTTTCAAGGCCTTCAATAACAGTTAATGAATATGGGAAGATGACGGTGGCCTGGGAAGGTAGTGACGATATTCGTATAGTACAATGGAATGGTAATTAATTATCAGAAAGAAGTGATGTCCTCCCTATAAATTAGACTACCTGCAGATAGAACCCAAATGTTCAATAATATATTTAGCAGTAAAACGATATATGTCGATTGTTTTTATTTGACTTAGAATTAATTGTTTATATAACAAAAAACAGTAGACTAATTGAGAATATAGAAAGACGCGTAAACAGAATAAATACACGGTGATTATGATCCGCATCCGGCCGAAGGAGTCCGAAAGCCATTGTCTACGGTACTGAAAGACTTCCGGTTCATCCTGCTTGAAAAATGCGGGCATGTGCCCTGGCTGGAACGGCAGGCGAGGGACAGTTTCTATGAAATCATCAGCAAAGAACTGCGTTAAGATATGATGATTTACGGAAACAGGAAGAAGGAAGATTTATTGTTTTTCTGTTTTTTTCGGCTTGTTCTTAAGCCGGGCAAATAAAACTATTCCGCATATTATCAAGACTATACTTATTACCTGTGAAGTGGAGAGCGCTCCGATACTGCCTCGCGGATCGCCCCTGAATATTTCAATTACGAAGCGGGTCACACCGTAAAGCAGAAAAAAACCTGTGACAATTTCCCCGTCGTACTTTTTATTTTTATATATTCTCCATAATACCAGAAACAACAATAAAGACATCCCCGCCGAAAACAACTGTATTGGAATCACAGGCACGCCCGCTGCTCCTGCGAGGCTGTCGGGGTGGAACATCATACCCAGCCAGGAATGAGATTCCCTGCCATAGCAGCAGCCATTGGCAAAACACCCTATTCTTCCGAAAATGTACATGAGCGGTATGGTTACGGCAAAAACATCAAGGGTCTTCCACAAATCCAGCCCCATCTTTTTAATTCTCCATATTCCAACGGAGGTACCTGCAATAAACGCGCCGTAAAAAACTAAACCCGCAGAGGAAAACAGGGTATCTTTCGGAGATTCAAGGAACATTTCCCACTCAACTATGATATACAACAGCCTTGCTCCCAGGAGCCCTGAAGCTATTATCCAGATTAACAGGTATTCAATCTGAACCGGGTTTATGTTTTCATGTTTTGCCAGCCGTAAAAGGAAAAACCAGGAAACCAGGATACCTATTACAAGCAGCACACCGTATGTGTTTACCGAAAAAGGCCAGGTCAACAGGACAGGGAACATATTTTCTCCTCATGCTTATTTATAAATATTCAGCGTAACCCTTATTTTTAACATATGTGAGTGTTATGACTTCGTGGTCAGCTTATTATCTTACAGATTCTTTATATAATCCGCTGTTATAATAACCCCTTCTTCAAGGGTTGCAACCGGTTTGTAGCCGTCATTCCTTGCCTTTGACAGGTCATAGAAGTAAACGCTTTTCGCCATTCCTTTTACGATGTCTCTTGAAAGCATTGGGGTGAACCCGAACAATTTTCCGGTGAGTTCCAGGACGGCGGCTATTGAGTAAGCAAGCAGGTAGGGGATGCGGACTATTCTTTTGTTAACGCCGAAAGCCCGGCTGATATGCGCCAGCAGGCCCCTGAATTTGACCGGGTCGCCGTCCGCTATGATATAAGTGTGTATGCCGGCGGCGTGTTTGCCGGCGAAGTGAATCATTGCGCTGGTAAGGTTCTTGACGTAGCATATCGGGAAGTAGTTCTCCGTGTCTCCTATGATGACGAATGTTTTTTTCCTCATGTTGTTGAACAGTTTTGACGCGGCCGAGTTCTGATTTGCCCTTGGCCCGAATATGATTGGCGCGCGCACTATGATGCAGGTAATCTTATCTTTTGCAAGTTCCTTGATTTTTTGCTCGGCTTCGTATTTCGATTCGCCGTACAGGCTGTCCGGTTTACAGGGGGTTTCCTCGGTCATTGGTTTTTCCGGGGTTCCCACGGGGCCCATTGTGCCGAAACTGCTGATAAAGACAAAGGTTTTTGCCTTTTTAGCGATTGCCGCCTCAAGGACGTTTACCGTCCCTTCAACGTTTATTTTTTGGTACTGTTCTTTGGAGGCCTTCGCGGCGCCCAGTATGGCTGCAATGTGAAAGACCGTATCACCTTCCTTGATATTATCTTCAAGGCTTTTTTTATCGGTGATACTTGCTTTTATAACCGGTACCTTGATGCTGTCAAGGTATGAAGTATCGGTCAACCCCCGGCTGAGGCAGATGACTTCATAGTTTTTCTCAAGCAGTGTATCAGCCAGGTGACTGCCTAAAAATCCGGTCCCTCCGGTTATCACGGCTCTCATTTAATTCTCCTTCCCGGCATAATTTTTATAAAATTCATAAGCGTCCCGGAAGGTTTCCTCAAGCGTTTTTTCTGCTTTCCAGCCGAGTTCGTTTTCCGCCTTTTTGCATGTATAGTAGCGGAACTTGAATCCCGGGGCAAGGATTTCCTTCGTAAGTTTGGGTTGTTTGGAGGATATCATTTCCAGGAATGTTATCGGGGGCACTATAACCGTCCCGAGCCATTTTGGAAGGGTTTTGGCCGGGGGGCGCGCGTTTAAAACCCCCGCCAGGGTTGTAAGCATGTCCCGGTAGGTGTAATTGCCGCCAACCAGCAGGTGGTTTTCACCCGGGGTTCCCTTCTCGAGCATTGCCACAAGAGCGCTTACGGTGTCCCGGACGTCAATAATTGAGAAACCGCCCGGAAGCATTGCGGGGACACTGCCTGACAGGAGGTTCTCAATAAGAGGAAATATCTTCCTGTCCCAGGGGCCGAACATGGTTGAAGGGTTTGCTATTACCGCCGGGAACCCTTCCCTGCAGGCTTCTTTCACTTTTTGCTCGGCGTGGTATTTTGAAAGCATGTAATAACAGCCCCCGGCCCGGTTCCAGTCATAACGGTAGGCCTCGTCCGCGGGGTTGTTTTCATCATTGTTGTAACCGAGCGCGGCGGTTGAGCTGACGTATATTAATCTCTTTACCTTGTGTTTCCTGCACAGGCTGATTATGTTCTCGGTACCGTTGATGTTGGTATTGTATAGGGCCTTTTTATCCCTGCGCCAGAAAGATACCATTGCCGCCGCGTGGAACACGGCGTCAATGCCGCGGAAGTGCGTGTCAATGGTGTCCGGGCGGGTTATATCCGCGTCGCTCACAATTTTTATGTTTGGCCTGCCGTTCAGTTCCCCGTTGAAGAAATCAGTTTTTATCCTGTCCAGAATGGTGATATTATATTCCGGGTTCTTTTTTACGAGGGCGTTGACCAGGTGCTGGCCCACGAACCCGAGCCCTCCGGTTATTAATATGTTTTTCAAAAGCGCCTCCCTGAAATTATGAAATACTTTCAGTATAGTAACAGAAAACAATATTTTTGTCCAATAGAAATTGCGGGTTAAGTAAATTATAATGGTTTTTAGAATTGACATAACTGAATAAATATAATAATATTATAGTATAGTTAAATAGAGGTGGGCTCATGAAAATAACAATCAGGGAATATTTTAAAAAACATACTAAGATAGGCGACCTGGCCGAAAGGGAAATAGATGACCTTAAAAAGATATTCCTGGAAAAAAACTTTAAAAAGGATGATGTTATTTTTAAGGAAAATGAAATGGGCGACAGGATGTATTTCATTATTGACGGCCTCGTAAAAATATATCTGACGGACCTTGAAGCAGGGAAAACAATAGCCCTGATGAAAAAAGGCGAAATGTTTGGGGAATTAGCTTTTTTTGACAGGCAGCCGCATTCAGCGGAAGCAGTGGCGCTGACGGAGACAGGCATGTTCGTCCTTGATTTGAATAAGTTTAAGGAACTCAGGCAGTCCAATCCCGGGCTTGCCCTTAAAATAATAGATATTATTCTGAATACTGTTGCAAAAAGGTTGAGGGGGACTACCCGAAAGATGTATGGATTGTATTAAAAGGGAGAGAAAGCAATATGGTTAAGGCTCGTTTAATTTGTTTGGAATTAATGATGGTTGCGGCATTTATAATTATGCTTCCCGGGTGCGCAGCTTCTGCAAAGAAGAAGGGGAAAGAACCCCCCGTGAAATTCGACAGGGTTTTAGCGGAAGAGGTGATCCGGAAGGCGAAGGAAAATTCTATACAGAGGATTGCCGTGCTGGAATTTCCCTCCATTGACGGGGAGACTTCAGATGAAGGCAGGCTCCTTGCGGAAAGGATGATAAGCAATATTGTTACGGAAGGGTCGATAAGCGTTATTGAAAGAAACAGTATTGACAGGATACTTGAAGAGCAGAAACTACAGGCATCAGGTGTTATTGATTCATCCACGGCAAAGGAAATAGGAATGGTCCTGGGGGTTGATGCCATTTTAATGGGAACGGTTGTCGTGCTGGAGAATAAAAGTGAAGTGCAGGTAAGGCTGGTGAAAGTGCAGACAGGGCTCATAGTTTACGCTGTTACAAGAGCGGCGGAATTAGAATTTTCCGGCGGCTCTTCAAACAGGTACGCAGCAATGAAAAAGAACGAACCCAAAAAGTACAGGGCCTTCATTAAAAAGAACAGGAAGCTTATAAAAATGAGGGAGAAAAACCCGGACCTTTTCAGGAGGCTCATGAACACCAGGAAGAGGCTTTTCAGGCTGGCAAAGGAAGAACCGGGTAAGTTTATAAGAATGATGGGCCCGGACCTGATTATCCCGATAGGCGCGAAAATGATGGGAGTGAAAAAAACCATTGAATTATTAAGGACCTGTTGTCCTGACGATTACGAAAAACTTTACAAGCTGAGGAAAGAAATACTTGATAAAGAGAAAGAAAAAGAAGACAAACTCCTGTATAAAGGCGGTCAAAGAGATTACAGGAACCAGAAAAAATCTCGAGGGGGTGGCAGTAACAGGTCCGGGAATAAATACGGGGATCCAAAGTATAATAATAAGCGCTACTAGTATAAACCGGAACCGTCCCTGTTTTTATTATCTTTTTTTAGTTGTTTTGCGCCTTTTGCGGGGCCTGAAGGGCCTGTTTTTTCTTTTTGAAATGAAAACATTAACCGGTTTGGAAAATTCCTCTGAAGGGATTTCCGGGTGGCTTGAAACAGGGAGAAGGGCGTTCATGAGCTTTTCAATTCCCATAACGTTCTTTTTCTGGTCCCTGGTAGCAAATGTAATTGCATGCCCTGCGTTACCTATCCTTGCTGTACGGCCGATCCTGTGCACGTAATCTTCCGGATCGTCCGGGACATCATAGTTTATTACCGCTTCTATGCCTTTAACATCAATCCCGCGTGATGCGATATCTGTTGCAACAAGTATCCTGTACCGGCCTGATCTGAAACCGTCCATCGCTTCCTTTCTTTGTTTAAGGGTGCGGTTGGAGTGTATATCAATTGAACAATACCCGTTTTCTATAAGTTTTTTTGATATCTTGTGGGCATTGTATCTTGTGCGGATGAACAAAAGAATAGAGCCGGGATACTCTTTCAACATTTTTTTGAGCAGGAGGAATTTCGAGTGTTTGTTTACAATAAATAATTTCTGGTCAATATTATCAGCCACGGTGCCGGAAGGCGCTATTTCAACGTTTATAGGCATTTTCATGTACTTGTTTGCAAGTTCCATTATCTTTGACGGCAAAGTAGCCGAAAACAGCATTGTCTGCCTGTTCTTGCCTACACTTCCCAGTACCCGGTTAATCTGCGGAGCAAAACCCATATCAAGCATTCGGTCCGCTTCATCCAGCACAACCAGGCAGACCCGGGACAACGAGATGTTTTTTCGCTGAATGTGGTCAATGAGCCGCCCGGGGGTAGCGATAATAATGCGGGGATTCCTCCTGAGCGCTGAAACCTGGGGATTAAAAGGGGCGCCGCCTATAATTACCGTGGTGCTCATCTTGAATAAATGTCCGAACTGATGAAAAACCGTTTGAACCTGGAGGGCAAGCTCCCTGGTAGGAACAAGAATTAAGCCGTTCCCGGAAGACTGCGCAAGGCGCTGGTACATGGGTATGCAGAATGCGAGCGTTTTCCCGGTACCGGTCTGGGCAACGCCTATTATATCCTTTCCTTCAATAGCAATAGGAATAGCCTTGGACTGAATCGGGGTGGGCGCGGTAAATTTCAGGCGCGTAAGTGTTTCAAGAATTCCCGGCGCGATTCCAAGGCCATAAAAATCTGTGTTTGTTTTTTGTGTTGTCATTTTATTCTCTTATGAGATAATAACAAATGAATTGATTATCTTCAAGCAATTATTAATAAAATAAAATTCCGCAGTGGAGAATAACCTCTTCGGATAAAATAAATTACAGCATTAATTAGTTCATCTTTTTTATTATAGACAGGCTCATTACTCCCTTTGGTCGCTCCGGGATACCTACGGTAACATCAGAACAAAAAACACAGAACAAAAA
>JAUXBS010000171.1 GCA_030619245.1 Clostridia bacterium
GAAAGCCGTTGCAGTGTCAAAGGATTACAAAAAGGGGGTTGCAGACCGGCTTGAAGGTGAGAATATAGAATTCCATAAGAGGGTAAGGAAGGGTTTCCTCCGGATTGCAAAGTCAGCTCCCCGCAGGGTGAAGGTTATTAAGGTGAAGGAAAGGGTGGACGATACACAGAAGGCAATCAGGGTTGAAGTTGAAAAGATTCTAAGGAAAAAAGGATGAGATTTTCTGATATTGTAGAACAGGATATACCGATAAATATATTAAAGAAAGCATTTTCAAACGACAGGTGCGCCCAGGCATACCTGTTCGTTGGCCCTGAGGGTATTGGTAAGAGGTGTACGGCATTGGTATTTGCCCAGCTCCTTAACTGTAAACAACTGCCGATGAACCTTGATGAAGAAGAAATTGATGTTTGTGATGAGTGTGATGCCTGCAGGAAGATCAGGGAGTCAAATCACCCTGATGTTGAACTGATAACGCCGGAAGAAGGAAAAAAGGGTATATCCATTAAGCAGATACAGGAACTGCAGAAGAGGATAGCTCTTAAATCAATGGAGGGCAGGAAGAAGGTTTATATTATAGACAATGCGAATGACATGAGCAGGGATGCAGCCAACTGCCTGCTAAAAACCATTGAAGAACCAAACGAAGATGTGGTAATAATACTCATCGCCCGTAACCTGTACGGGCTCTTGCCAACTGTCCGCTCGAGGTGCCAGGCGCTGAAGTTTAAAACCATGACAGAGGACAGGATAAGGGAAATACTGGTAAAGGAGCACGAAGTGAGCGATGAAAATGCATCCTTTATTGCAGAACTGTCACAGGGCAGGCTTGGAGCGGCTAAAAAGTATGCCGGTGAAGGGATGGAGGGTGTGCTGGAGTTTGCGGGACAGATATTAAAGGCGGTACGGCAAAAAAAGGAGAGGGGCTATCCTGATTATGAGAGCTTATTCGGTTTTACCGATAAAATATATCGTGATAAGGAGGGGGTGTCAGAACTGTTGAACTGCCTTCTGCTGAGTCTGCGCAGGCGTTTTATTAAAGAACCAACGGAAAAATTAAAAACCGGAATTGAAACCGTACTGAATACCCGGGACCTGATTGCGCGCAGTATAAATACCCGTACGGCATTGAATAGTATGCTTATAAAACTCAGTGGTTTACATTGATTAAAATGTAAAGGCCTGGCCTTAAAGGAGAATAACATGCCAGTAGTTATAAAGGCGGAGTTAAGGAAAACAAAGGATATAATGAATTTTATCCCGGGAGACCTGGATTTAAAGGTGGGGGACATGTGTGTGGTTGATACCGAAAGCGGACAGGAAATTGCCAGGATTGTTTCCCCGGAAAAGATGATGGAGAAGATTAAGGAGAGGCTGTGCCGCGTGAAGAGGAAGATGGTTCCCAGTGATAAGCAAAAGATAAAGGACAATGAAATAAAATCCAGGGAAGCGTTTTATAAGGTCCTTGGCAAAGTAAAGGAACGTGAACTTGAGATGAAACTTACGGCTGTTGATTACACGTTTGACCGCAGCAAGTTGTTTATATACTATACTGCGGAAGGGCGCATAGACTTCAGGGAACTCGTTAAGGACCTGGGATACATATTCAAAACAAGGATACAGATGGTGCAGATTGGAGTGAGGGACGAAACTAAATTGACCGGAGGTTTCGGGCATTGCGGCAGGGAATTGTGCTGCTGTTCATACATGAAGAATTTCAAGCCGGTTTCAATTGATATGGCAAAGGAGCAGGAACTATCTTTAAACCCGGTAAAAATATCCGGGGTATGCGGCCGTCTCATGTGCTGCCTTGCCTATGAAAACGAGTTTTACAAGGGGGCCAGGAAGAAATGCCCCAGGAGGGGCGCTAAGGTGAGCACTAAAAGGGGGAAGGGTGTTATTAAGGAGCGTAATTTTTTAAAGAATGAAGTAACCGTTAAGTATGAAGGAGGAGAAACGGAAAAAATATCCATAGATGAAATATCCATAGATGAAATATCATCCGTATTCCTGAGAAAATTTGGAAAAAAGAAAGAGAAGAGGAATGATGGCAGGAAATAGGTTTTGTTTAACAACTCCCGCGTATTACGTAAATGATGTGCTGCATATAGGGCACGCGTACTGCACGATAGCAGCGGATATTATAGCCAGGTACAGGCGCTTTGCCGGGGAGGAAGTGTTGTTCATTACGGCAACTGACGAACACGGGCAGAAGATAGAAGATGCGGCGAAAGACCTGGGGCTTGAACCCCTGGAACTCGCGGACAGGATAGTCGCCCATAACAAGAGGGTATGGGAGAAACTTAATATATCTTATGATGATTTCATACGAACCACGGAGGACAGGCACATAAAGGCGGTTGAGTATATTTTTAACGCCCTTTATGAAAAAGGTGATATTTACAAGGGAATGTATGAAGGGTTGTACTGTACTCCCTGTGAAACCTTCTGTGTGGAATCACAGGTGGATGGCAATAATTGCCCTGACTGCGGCAGGGAGCTTAAAAAACTGAAAGAAGAGAGTTATTTCTTCAAGTTGTCCAAATACAGGGAACAGTTGTTGACGTATTACGAGAAAAACCCCGGGTTCATGAAACCATCCTCAAGAAGAGCGGAAATGATTAATATAGTCAAGGGTGAATTAAAGGACATCAGCGTCAGCAGAACGGCGGTAAAATGGGGCATACCCGTTCCCTTTGATAAAAAGCATACGATATACGTTTGGTTTGACGCGCTGATTAATTACCTGAGCGCTGCGGGTTACCGGAACGATGCTGAGAAGTATTCGGAGTTCTGGCCGGCAAACCTGCACCTGATAGGAAAAGAAATATATAAGTTTCACGTTATTCTCTGGCCTGCAATGCTTTTTGCTATGGGTTTGGAGGTGCCTGAAACAGTGTTCGGGCACGGGTGGTGGACTGTTGAAGGGGAGAAGATGTCAAAGTCAAAGGGTAACGTGGTTGACCCTGTTAAGATGGCGGATACTTACGGGGTTGACGTATTCAGGTACTTCCTGTTCAGGGAAGTGCCCTTTGGCGTTGATGGGGATTTTTCTGAAAAGGCAATGGTTACCAGGTATAATACCGAACTTGCCAATGACCTGGGTAACCTTTTAAACAGGACGCTTACCATGCTCGAGAAATATTATGATGGGGAAGTCCCGCAGGATTCAGGTTCAAAGGATGAGTTCCGGGAAATGATTGAAAAATCAAGTGAAGCCATTAAAGGGTTTTACGGCAGGCATGAGATAGGCTCGGCCCTGGCGGAAATAATGAAAATCGTAAGCGGAGCCAACAGGTACATTGAGTCTTCGGCGCCGTGGAAACTGGCGAAAGAAAACGACGGGAAATTAAAGGATGTTATGTATAATATAACGGAGGCAATAAGAATTATAACATTGTTCATTATGCCCTTTATGCCCCGTACTGCGGAAAAAATGTGGGAACAGCTTGGAATTACAGAAAAGATATCGGATATGACGGTTGATGATACTGCCTGGGGGGGGATAAAGCCGGGAATGAAAGTGAATAAGGGAGCCCCCCTGTTCCCCAGGTCCGATCCAAATCAATAAAAAACCGGGACGGTTCCGGTTTTTTTAAACAGGAACCGACAATTTTTAATAAAGCATTGCAAGTTCAATTTTTTTATTGTATAATATTAAGTATAATAAATAGTTAGGAGTTTAATGATAATGTTATATTCAATAAAAATCAAAGATTATAAGTATGTGTTTATATGTGCTTGTAACCTTACAGAGTTTAAAACAAAGAAAGATATAAATAGTATTCTTGATATGTTTGAGGAAAA
>JAUXBS010000181.1 GCA_030619245.1 Clostridia bacterium
CCTGTTGGTCAAAACCTTTTTTCTGTCCCCGGGCTTATAAGCGATTGGCTTATAAGCGATTTCAGTGTAAATAGAGCTTGCGCCGTCAGGAGCAAGTCCATCCGAAAAATTCATTAAAAAACCGGCCCTGTAAAAAACATATTTATCTTCCGGAAAGTATATCCAGTGCTTATCCGATATGTTCCTCCTGTTAACGCCGAGATTAACGTTCAAAACAGAATTATACTTTAACCCCTCCGCAGCCTTCCTTACCCCGGCAGGAACGTTTTTGATTACTTTTAAAACAAGTTCCTTCAACGGCATCGAAGAAACCAGCGTATCAAAATAGATTTTACCGGACGATTTTGAATTACTATCCCTGAAAAATACGCTCCTGTTCTTTAAATCAATTTTAGTGACGTCCGTATTGAATTTTAAATTCCTGCAAGACGAAGCAAAAGCGTCGGACAATGCCTGTATCCCGCCTTTTTTTGGATAATAAAAAAAAGCATTGTACCCAAGGCCGCTTTTCTTGTCGAACAGCGCGCCGTCCGCCACTTCCCTTACCGTTGGCTTAGGGATATAAGAACCAAGCCACCTTGCAGTCATTTTTTCCGGATGGCAGTTCCACATTTTTTCATTGTAAGGCACCATAAAATGCCTGGCAACACCTTCTCCGAAATGTTCAAGAATCCAGTCATGAAACGACCGGTTACCGCCTGCCTGAGCCTTGTTCTTCGCCGCCTTAATAAAACCCAGCACGCATTCCCTGACAACTTCGGGCGGCAGGCCGAAGGTATTCTCCTGGAAAGGATACCTGGTGTAAACCCCCTTTGAATATATCCAGGAATTCCTGTAAATTTTCCTTAATTTCCCTTTCAACAACCTCTTAACCAGTTTTTTCACATAATTGTTTTTTAAATGCAGTAAATGACCGGTATAGTCAAATAAGAAACCTTTGCTGTTAACCGTCCGGGAAAGCCCTCCCGGAGAATCCTCTTTCTCAAGGATCATATAGTCACGGTCTTTCCTTGAACCCAGATGATAGGCAGCGCTCAGCCCGGCAAGGCCGGCGCCGATTATAACAATTCGTTTCATCATTTTACCTTCGCGAAGCTTAACCTTGCGGCAAAAAGGAATGCCAGGAAAACAACTATCAAATAAACAACCACAGCCATGCCAAATTCCACGATAGTTATCAGAAAAGCAGCCAGCCCCAGGAAAATTGAAATTACATAAACTATCAGAACAATATTTTTTCTCCTATAACCCAGCGCTTCCATCCTGAGCGCGAAATGGTCCTTACTGCCCAGGAAAATAGACTTGCCCTTCTGTATTCGGAAAGCCATGACAAGCAGTGTATCAAAAATAGGAATACCAAGTATGAGCACCGGAGTAAAAAGAGCCATGTTGTTTATCGTGGTATAACTCTCCCCCAGGGCAACCGCAGCCAGAATGAACCCGATAAATAAACTTCCCGCATCACCCATGAATATCCTGGCAGGCGCCCAGTTATGCTTAAGAAACCCAAGGCAGCAGCCGGCAAGTATAATGGACGCGAAATTAACGTAAACCTGTTCCGTGGGCAGCGCAACGAAGAAGAAGGCAAGGCAGGCAAAAAAAGCGGCGCCGCAGGATAAACCGTCCATTATATCAATGATATTAAAAGCATTAGTGACTCCGATAATCCATACAAGGGTGAGCAGGAAACTGATTAAATAGTTATCTATAAACTGGATTCTTATATCAAAAAGCATTAAAATCAACGTGGCTGCAATCTGGCCCAGGAACTTGAGCTTATAGTTAAACCCCTTGATGTCGTCTAACAGCCCTACTATCATTATTATCGTGCCGCCGAAGAACAACCCCCTTAGGTTACGCAGTGTGCCTGTCGGAAAATGAGTCAGAAACCTTACAGCCAGCAGGGTAACAACAAAAGCCGCCCATATCGCAATCCCGCCAAGATACGGGGTTGCCTCCTTATGCGTCTTCACCGACGATGATGGCTTGTCCATTACCCCGAATTTCAGGGCAAGAGACCTCATAACAGGAGTTACGGCAAGAACTACTACTAATGAGACAACAAATGCCAGCAAATAAAGCAACATGATAAATTCTCCATATTAAATTAGTTTTGCCATAGTATCATTTTACGGGTAGTAAATCAAGGGAACGGAAAAAAAGATGTAAATTACTCTGTTATATTATTATATAATTTTAAATATATGTGTTTTTTTGGAACTAAAAACATTTTCCAGGTATAATCTCATTAATCCCTTAAAATTTCTTTTACCTGTATCAGACCAGTATAGTATATCATAACTCTCCTGCAATCTTTTCGCTTCCGGTTCATTAAGAAAGATATGAGTAATATTATTTTTCTTCAATTCATCCCGCAAATCACGCGCCGATTCTGACTTTTCCGCCCACTCAACTATCGGCGTCTTATTAAAAACACTGCTTGCAATATAGTTTCTTTTACAGTAGTATCCCCTTGATTCACCGATAAACAGTATTTTTGATTCTTCGGGCAACTGCTCATTGATATATTTTACCGCGGGATAATAAGGTATCTTTCTAAGAAGATATTCCTCTCTTGTTTCCTTCCCGAGGACCACGTCAAACGGGTCAACAACAATTTCACAGAAAACGTACATATAAAAATTATGCGCAAGAACAACCACGAAAATGACACTTAAGACCACATTGATGACTTTTCTCACTTCCCTCCCCTTGAAAACCTCCATAAAAACATAACCCGCAATTATACACAGGCAGGGTATTACAGGTACCAGGAACCTCGCCACCCTGCCGGTAAACAACCATATCACATAATAGAATAAAACAAATCCGAGGACAAACCATATTATTTTGTTAATCTTTCTGATAAAAATCAACCATGGTATTGAAATAAGGATAATTGGGCCCCATATATCAAAACTCCCTCCAAACCTCATCCCCTGGGTCGTGAGCATCCATGGAAGAACCAGAACATCCCATAAACTTTTTACCGGCATGCCGTGCCCCTGTATATGAGCAAAGTAATTTGAAGCGTTTAAAGGCCCCCAACCGCTGTTATAAACCTTGAAGATAAACGGGAATAACGGATTGCCTGTAAATAGCCAGTTCTTTACAAGCCACGGACTGAAAAGGATAACAAATGGCAGGAAAACCACTCCTATGTTTTTTAACACACCAGTCCACTTTTCTTTAACAAGAACTGATTTTATAACGACCCCAAAAACCAGAATAAAGAATACGATTACACCCGTGTACTTGGTCCCAACCGCTAGCCCCGAAAACAGCCCCGCCAGAACAAGCCACTTATTGCTGTTCTCCTCAACCCAGAGCATGAAACTGTAAAAAACCATGAAACAGAAAAAAGCCAGGATCAGGTCAACATACGCGCCCGTGGTAAGCAGCATTATTGTTGGTACGGTTATATAAAATGCGCTGCCCAGCAGGGCAGTCTTATGATTAAAGTACCTCCTGGTGAAATTATAAACCGCAAGAACCGTAAGTATTAGAACTGTGAAGTTTACCAGTTTGGCAAGTATGTCATTATAAAGCAGCATGCCAAGAGTATACAGCATTTCACCGGCCGCAGGGAAGTTCGTAAAG
>JAUXBS010000054.1 GCA_030619245.1 Clostridia bacterium
ACTCCCTGGCTCTTTGCAAAACCGATGGCTGCGGGAGTGGGATTGCCTTTTTCATCAAAAGCGGCCTTCTTTGAAGGCCCCGGAACTGTTGTCTTCACATCCTCCTGCCGGTCCGACAGGCCGTCAACCAGAAGGACAAGCCTCCTGAAACTTGCCAGTGCTACAAGTTTATTAAAATTTATTCTATTCCCGGTAAAAAGTTTCCTGGCGCCGTCCGCAAGTTGCTTCCTTGCAGAATCAATGTACCCGGCAGGCAGTTCCTCAGTACCGATTTCAAGCAGAAAATTCCTCATTTATCCCTCAATACCTCCGGGAGGCGGCCCTTTTTTCAGGTATAGCCCGGCAACCCTTTGAGCCAGGTTCCTTACCCTTGCAATATAATTCGTCCTTTCCTTCACGCTGATTGCTCTCCTGGACTCAAGCAGGTTAAATGCATGCGAACACTTCATGACATAATCGTGGGCCGGTAAAACCATGTTCTTTTCCAGCAATTTCCCTGCCTCGCTCTCGTATATATCAAATAACTTAAACTGCGCCTCAACAGTTGCCTCATCAAAAGCATACCTGGAAAACTCCTTTTCCTCCTCAAGATGAACCTCTCCATACTTCACGCTGTCAGAGTAGTCCACATCATAAACACTTTCTTTTTTCTGGATGTGCATTGCTATGCGTTCCAGTCCGTAGGTAAGCTCTACCGTAACGGGATTCAGTTCAATTCCTCCCATCTGCTGGAAGTATGTAAACTGAGTTATCTCCATACCGTCCAGCCATACCTCCCAGCCCAGTCCCCACGCCCCCAGGGAGGGAGATTCCCAGTTATCTTCAACGAAGCGTATGTCGTGCTGTTTTGGATTAATCCCTAATTTTTTAAGACTCCCCATATAAGTCTTCTGTATATCCGCCGGGGAAGGCTTGATGACTACCTGGAACTGGTAATGCTTTCTCAGCCTGTTGGGATTTTCCCCGTACCTTCCATCCGCAGGCCTGCGGGACGGTTCAACATAGGCAGCGGCCCACGGCTTTTCACCAAGACAGCGCAGGAACGTAGCAGGGTTGAAAGTACCCGCTCCCTTTTCAACATCATAGGGCTGAAGGATGAGACACCCCTCAACCGACCAAAAATTCTGCAGCCTCATTATTATTTCCTGAAAAGTCATATTATCAAGCCCACTGTCTAATGAATTTTTCCGTCTTTAACTCGCCTGACAGGTGATACAAAAGATATGAATCTATCATATCCTTCAATCCCGCCCTGTGAGCCGGATTTATTTTTGCAGCATTTACTTCTGAAAAATCCTTCCTTTCAAAGTCAATAAAATAATCGATATACGCCCAGGATACGTTTAGCGCGCTCAAATCCCTGGATTCGCACCCGGGACAGATAATCCCTCCCTGGGCGGGGCTGAACTTTACGGTATTTCCCGCCCGTTTTGCAATTCTTTCACAGCACACACACCTGTCAAGGCATAGTTTATAGCCGGATACAGCCAGCAATTTAATAACAAAAGCCCATCTAATCAGGTCCCTGTCACTGACCGGCAACTGCGAGAATGCTTCATTGAGCATGGAAAACACGGAAGGGTTCGGCTCATTATCTTCTGTTATTTTATTAACCAGTTCTACAATATAACTTGCCGCTACAAAAGAATCCAGGTCTTTTCTTAAATCACTGTATGACCTTATCGTGCTGCAACCTGTAATCTTATAAAGTTCCGCCACTTCTTTCTTATACAGCATAAGCTCATTATATGAAAACAACTCCATTGAAGAACCAAATTTGCTTTTAGTCCTGCGCGCTCCTTTTGCAACAGCCCGTATTTTGCCCTGCTTTTCCGAGTACAGTACAACCACCTTATCCGCTTCTCCAAAATCATAGTGCCGCAGTACAATAGCCGATACTTTATGAAAACGCACTAGCTGAATACCTGGAACATCAACGTGGTAATCAACACCCCGAGAGCACCCCCGGCTGTTACCTCAAGGATAGTATGGATTCCCTCCCTGTGCCTGCTCTCCGCGATTAGAACCGCCGTTATCAGGGTCATCCCGATTAAAACAACGTTATGAGTAATGAAAGCGGTCATGGTTGCCACTGCAAAAGCAAAGGCGCTGTGGAAACTCGGCATCCCGCCGCGCAGGGGTGAACCCTTGCCGACAATCGACTTCACCGCAATGATTAAAATGAACATTATTATCAGGCAGATTATTATGATATGCTCCGAGGCGTCTCTTACTTTGTCCAGCAGCGGAATGGTCAGGTCATAGCCAAAAAACTTCTTCTTGAAAAAAATCAGGTAACCCACCACAACCGCGTTAAGGGAAGCCAGGAAAACCATTCCCGCAGCCATGTCTTTTATGTTTTTTATAACCGGGTTGTACTTGTTTTCAATAAGATTAGACATATTCTCAACAACAGTATTCAAGATTTCCGTAATGAATACCAGGAGGATAGTAAACACAAGCGCTATCAAATCAATTCTTTCAATGTCCAGAAACAAGCCGATAGTAAGGACTATCAGGGCAACAAAAAAGTGTATTCTCATGCTCCGCTGCGTTTTAAAAGTATGAATTATACCTTTTATCGCGCAGTCAAAACTGTTTATAAGATTGGGTTTTGGTTCCGTTTTATTTTTTTTCAATCCGTCTTTCTCCGGTTCAGGCAATTCAGTAATTCCTCCTCTTTTTTTCTCATTACCACAGCATCCTTCTTTTTTATATGGTCATACCCGAATAAATGAAGGACCCCGTGAGCGGTTAAAAGCGCCATTTCCATCCTTAAAGAATGATTAAACTCCCGCGCCTGGCTTCTTGCCCTTTCAATTGAAACAAAAACATCCCCGCCGTATATTTTATTTTTTTTATAACACTCCCCCCCTGCCTTTCCCGGAAACCCGGGGACTGAAGGGAAAGCAATTACATCCGTAACCCTGTTAACTCTTCTATACTTCCTGTTTACCTGCCTTATCCGCCTGTTATCAACGATTATCACACTCACTTCAACCGGAGAAAAATCTATCCCGGAGCATTGAATTGTTTTCTTAACAACCCCCCTGATATATCCCCTGTTAAACCGGATCTTTTCCTGGAGGTTTCTTACCAGAATTTCCGCTTCCATTTTCACTGCTGTCATATTCCACCCGCGTATGATATATGCCTGTCAGAGTATTGATAAAACTTTCAGCTATTTTGTGAAGATTAACCAGCGTGATATTGCAGTCATTTAACTGTCCATCGGTAAACTTGTTGTTAATAATAGTATTCACCAGGTCGGATATCCGTTCGTAGGAAGCGTCATCCAGTGTCCTTGCCGCAGCTTCCACGCTGTCAGCAAGCATTACGATTGCAGCCTCCCTGGTTTTTGGTTTTGGCCCGGGGTACCGGTATTTCGTTTCATCAACTGAAGAAGACTTATCTTTCTCAAGAGCTTTCATGTAAAAATAATGAATCAGCCCCGTACCGTGATGCTGCTCAATAATATCAATAATCCGTTTATTCAGGTTATGTTTTGTGGCAAGAACCACCCCGTCCTTCACATGAGAAATCAGAATTAAACTACTCATATTCGTGGTTAACTCCTCGTGCTTGTTCATAATATTATTCTGGTTTTCCGCAAAGTAATCAGGCTTATTTAACTTGCCTATATCATGATAATACGCTCCAACCCTTACCAGCAGGGAATCCGCGCCTACCAGCTCCGCGGCCGTTTCGGCAAGGTTTCCCACTATCAGGCTGTGATGATAAGTCCCCGGTGATTCCAGCATCAATTTCTTCAACAACGGCTGGTTAAAATCCGCAAGTTCAAGCAGTTTGATATTCGTTACAATAGAAAAAACATCCTCAATGTACGGCAGGATGCCTATGGTAAGTATTACGCACAAGAAACCATTGCCGATTCCCCACAGCATATCTTTCCACATGGATACAAAAGGAACATCTTTTATGAGATAAATCATAAATATTGCAAGGATATTTGCGCCGCTTACAGATAATCCCGCCTTGGTAATATCACGCCTGTTACGCACTGAATGAGTGCTGTATATCCCGGCCAGGCCCCCCATCACGGACACCAGGAAGTAATTGAAATTAAAATTATTTGTCACTGCCAGGAGAACGCTTAATACCAGGAGTGAAATCAATGCCAGGGGAACGTTTATTAATATGGTTATCAGCATTATACCGCTGGTAATGGGGACGATATAACCTGAAATGCTAACCCACCGGGAAAGAAACCCTGTTCCCACTATGAACAATACCATTACAATCACTATGAGCCCCAATAGCATTGCCAGCTCGCTGTTTGCAAGTATATCACTGGAATACCTGCGCAGATAGTATGTATAGATATACATCGCTATTGAAACAAACAGGAACAACCCCAGCGCTCCCTGCCAACCGGGCCCAAACTGCCCCCACAGCACCCACATTACCAGAATAAACATCACCAGCCCGACAATCCATACAGGCACATCCAGTTCCCTGAACAAAACAGGCTTTTCTTCCTTGCTCTTCTTTGGACTTCTATCTTTCTTCTCTCTGGTAACTTCCAACAATTTCAACAGAAACTGCCTGAAAGCCATTTTCATCCTGCTCAATTTATTTCTCCCTGTAACAGTAAAATTTGTATCTACTTTATGATTTTTAGGTCAAGTTCCTTTAGTTGCTTTTCCGTAACTTTCGAAGGCGCTCCCGTAAGCGGGCATGCCGCCCTCTGGGTCTTCGGAAAAGCTATAACATCCCTTATGGAGCGCGCGCCTGATAATATCATGATTAACCGGTCCATGCCAAACGCAAAACCGCCGTGCGGAGGAGCGCCATATTCCAGCGCATCAAGCAGGAACCCGAATTTTTCCCTTGCAGCCTCGGGCTTGATCTGAAGCAATTCAAATACTTTGTCCTGCAGGCCCTTCCTGTGAATCCTGATGGACCCGCCCCCTACCTCCATCCCGTTAAGAACCAGGTCATACGCCCTTGACCTCAACTTACCGGTATTGAGGCCTTCTTTATCAAGCTTCTCAATATCCTCTTCTACGGGCGCAGTAAAAGGATGGTGCATTGCCTGCCACCTCTTTTCATCCTCGTTGTATTCAAACATCGGATGGCCAACCACCCACTGAAAACTAAACACTTTCTTGTCTTCCGCGGGTATTAAGCCCAGTTTCTCTCCAAGCTGAAGCCGCAGGCCGGACAGGGCCTCACAAACGACCTTTGGCTTATCCGCCACAAACAATAAAAGGTCGCCTTCCCCTGCCTTCATTTTATGCGTAATTGAATCAAGCTCTTCTTTCTTAAAGAATTTTGTTATTGCGGATTCAGGCCCCTTTGATGTAACCTTAATCCAGGCAAGCCCCTTTGCTCCGTATTCCTGCGCCAAAGCAGTTAAATCATCTATTCCTTTCCTGCTGAACTCCGGAGCCCCGCCTTTCACATTAATACCGGAAACAATACCGCCCTTCCCGGCAGCCTCCTTAAAAACCTTAAACCCGCACCCCTCCGCGATTCCCGTTATATCCACAAGTTCCAGACCAAACCTGGTATCAGGCCGGTCCGTGCCGTACCTGTTCATTGCCTCTTCATACTTCATACAGGGAAAAGGGAGTTTTATATCAACCTTCAGCGCTGATTTGAACACTTCGCTTACAAGCGCTTCAATTATCCCGCATATATCCTCTTCATTTACAAAAGACATTTCGAAATCAATCTGCGTAAATTCCGGCTGACGGTCCCTCCTTAAATCTTCGTCACGGAAACACTTGGCAATCTGAAAATATTTATCCAGCCCGGCAACCATTAACAACTGCTTGAAAAGCTGCGGGGACTGCGGCATGGCATAAAAACTGCCCTTATCCATACGGCTGGGGACAAGGTAATCCCTTGCGCCCTCCGGAGTTGATTTTGTCAGGATGGGCGTTTCCAACTCAATGAATCCCTTATCATAGAAAAAATTCCTTACAACCCTGTTCACCTTGCTGCGGAGTATCATGGTCCTCATCATATTCTGTTTCCGCAGGTCTATATAACGGTACTTCATTCTTATTTCATCAGATACTTCTTCTGAACTGAAAACATCAAACGGTGGAGTTTTGGATTTGTTCAGAATTTCCACTTCATCCGCAATTACTTCTATCTCTCCCGTATCCAACCCGGTATTGACCGTGCCTGAAGGACGCGTCTCAACCTTTCCTTTGACAGAAATAACCCATTCACTTCTTAAGCCGCGCGCTGCCCTGACAAGGCCGGATTCCGTCCCCTGCCCCTCACCCCTGCCGAATACAACCTGGGTGATGCCTTCCCTGTCTCTCAGGTCAATAAAAATCACTCCGCCATGGTCTCTCCACTTGTGAACCCACCCGGAAATTATCACTTCCTTTCCGGTATCCTTTTTTCTTAACCCGCTGCAATCATGCGTTCTTCTTAGTTTCATCTCACCTTCCTTAAATACGAGTCGATAACGGTTGATATTATCAAATAGGATAATATATGTCAAACAAAAAACAATGGTGCAATTGATATAATAATAACTATCCTGTATCCTCCATTTATGAATGTGGCAAAACTTCATAAAAGAATGAGATGTTTGATGATTTTTTTATAGACAAACGAGCTGTATTAGGATATAATTCAACCTATGAAGAGGAAAGAATGAATCAATCAGAATCAAAAAATAAAAAAACCGGCAGAATCGGCATTATGGTAATCCTGGTTTTATTGTTCTTACTGCTCGGTATATATACGACACACAGAGGCGGTATCGGCGCAAATGACCTCAGGGTGTATTATAAACCCGTTCAAGCTCATTTAAACGGGAAAAGTATTTATCCCGGCCTTTACTTCTACCCTCCTGTAATAGTTGCTCTTTTTACTCCGATAGCAAGCGGGAGCATGTATGTAACCGCGGGAATATGGTATGTTTTAAATGTTATTTTTCTTTTACTGACAGTAAAATTATGTGTTAAACTCTCGTCAGACGGCAAACCCCCGGGAAAGCTTCTTTACATTGTTCCCATCCTTTATTCCCTGGGTTTCAGCGTAGGAAGCCTGATGATGGGCCAGATAAACATTCTGATACTACTCCTTGTTTGTTCCGCTTTCTACCTGGTAAGAATGAAAAAGGAAGTGCTGGCAGGTGTTTTCCTGGGAATTGCCATAGTGTTAAAACTTACGCCCTTGTTAGTGTTAGTATACTTTGTATTCAAGAAAAAATTTCGTATTTTAAAAGGAGTGTTCATAAGCGCAGTCATTCTTATTGTTGTGCTCCCAACCTTGTTTTTCGGGGTTAAAAAGAATATTGAATATCAAAAAGCCTGGATGGAGAGGTCGTTCCTTCCAAATGTTACCGGGAAAGATTTTGCTGAAGGAAACTTTCACAGGTACGGAAACCAGAGCCTGGAAGCTATGCTCATAAGATTTTTTACCGATG